>JAKLQT010000270.1 GCA_022013205.1 Candidatus Omnitrophota bacterium
CCCGCCACGCAGTTCATCGCAGCTTTTCCAAATTGAACTATAAAGTTGTGATTTTTTTATCGCCATGTTTAACTTTTACCCTTCTGTGATGTTATAGGTAAATCTATTTCTTTTCTATCGAATCTCTATTGGCCCGACTAAAAACAAAAAACTCTCTCCAATTCTCCTATTTGCTACCGCCCACCAACTCATCAATTTTAATTTTAAAAACGCCGGCAAGTTTTGTTAAAGTCTCAAGCGTCGGGTTTTTATTGGTTCCTGATTCTATTTTGATAAGTGTGCTGTAGGTGATTCCGGCTTTCTGGGCGAGTTGTTCCTGGGATAGATGGTGTTTTTTTCTGAGTTTTTTGATATTTGATGCGAGCATGGTTCTCCTTTGTTATTTAGTGTTTTAGGATTCTTCGACCTTCGGTCTCAGGATCAAAAAAAATAATTAAATATTTTTCTTGACAAACTATCAATATATTGCTAATATTATGTTAATAGAACACTACTAATTTATTGCTTTTAATTAAATGCTATTCTAGCGCTTATTATTAAAAATATCAAGGAATTTCGATGACTGTACAACTGCTTAATAATCCAGGGATCGCCTCAAGTCGACAAGCCGCCCCTTGCTTAAACAAGGGTAAATTCCTCCGTGGAATCTGAAAGATTCCAGGGACTTAGTCCTCGGAATTTTCCCAAAGGGAAAAGTCTATAAAATCAACCCCGAAAAACCGGACATTTTCACTTTGGGGTTACCATTACCCAGAGAAACATTGACTTTCAGGCAAGTTATGATATAATTTTGAAGTGCATAAACTTATGCCCCCATCGTCTAGCCTGGTCCAGGACATGTGGTTCTCAGCCATAAAACAGGGGTCCGAATCCCCTTGGGGGTACCAAAATCAAAAAGGGTTCCTTCTTATTTAAGTTGGGAGAAAGAACCTGCTTACAGCGGCTGCATCCACAAATTACGATCCACAGATTACGCAGATTTTCGCAGATTAAAAAAAAGATAAAAGAAAATAAAAAAGCCACTCGATAGAGTGGTTTTTTTATTTTCTGATAAATCTTCCTGTGTTTCGGACAAAAAGAGAATTATAAAGAATAAAATCGTTCCTCCTTAAATAAAACAACGTAATTTTCTATAATATTCTGGGCCTTTTAAAGGACACTCGATTAATCTGTTAAAATCTTCAGCATCTAACCTAAGATCACGCGCGATAAGTTTGCTTTTACTACTATGCATAATACGTTTATGATCATTAGGTATTTTAACTTTAGCAACTAATGTAGTTCCAATATAAATACCTCCCCACCAATGAGGAGAATTTTCATTAAGTATTTCCGGCTTTATTTTGGACAGGATTTTTTTTCTAATTATTTTTTCTGGATAGCTTTTTATTCCCATGATTATTTAACTATATGCGACAATAAAATTCGTTTCCATTGCAAAGGGAATTTTCCCAAATTCTCATTTTTTTTAGAAGACAAATATTTACACATCTCTGTTAAATCTTGATTTAATTCCCTTAAGACTTCAAACTCATTACTACCAAAAGCATATAATTCAAGCTCTACAATCTCTCCAATTACCTCACCTCTCTGCTTAGTAATTTTTACTTCAAACGGAATTTTTAATTTATAATTAAAGTTAATTAATGTATCTATTTTGGTATATAACACCGCTTCTGACACTAGCTTACTATCATACAGAATCTTATCCTTTTCAACAATCATGAAATCAGAAGCAGAAAATAAATCCAGCCTATCTGAGCAAAAAGTTACTGAAGCACTGTTCTCACATAACTGAGTAAATTTGCTTTCCGTAGCATTAGGGTCACAAGCAACCAAGCTGCCTTCCATTATCTCTCTCCTTTTTTGTTAGTAACCGGAGCAAATACTTTATTAAATTCGTTAATTTTATTATCCAACCAATCTTTAAGCGAAATAGCAGTATCAAGATCAAGAATTATTCCACACTCAACCTCTCTCACTATCCCTTGTTTTCCGTCCCGTCCAGTTTCTTTTCCCACTCGATTATCAGGCAATACCTCATGAGTAATCTTTTGGGGTGTAACATTACGCTCGATAAATAACTCACAATAAATCTTCCCTCTGGGGGTAATACCTCCAAAGATTCCATCAACATGGTAAGTACGATATGCTGACATCTTTAAATAATGGATATCTATCTCTCTTTTTTTCAATACGTTGCCTGTTTTTTGCATATTACCTTTTTTTTGCTTAGCCATAATTCCTCCAATTATTTCAATTAATTTAGTTTAATTATACTATCTATATATGCGATAGTCAATCTCCAAATGGTTCCCTGAAGATGAAGCTCACCCGGGCTATCCTTCAACAGGCTCAGGATGGTGAGCATAGTCGAACCAAAGCCCGAGGTTTTCAAAGCATGCGGGATAAATATTAAAGCTTATATTTTATGGCCCGCAAAAGATCCTTACGCCATTTAATATCCTTTTTCTTCTCTATGCCCTTGGGTTTGCTTCCGTCAATGACCCCGATAATGCCTCTGCCCTGTACGGTCTCGGCAGTAAGCACTTCAAGCGGATTAGCAGTAGCACAGAATATCCGGCAAATTTCCGGAATATTTTTCAGTGCGTTCATTACATTTATGGGAAAAGCCTCTTTGATAAACAGGACAAAACAATGCCCGCAAGCGATTTCAAGCGCGGCCTTTTCCGCGTGTTTTTTCAATTTCCGGTCGTTGCCTTCAGACCGGACAAGGCACGCGCCCGAGGCCTCGCAAAACCCGACTCCGAATTTTATTCCCGGTACAGTCCCGACCAATGCCTCATGTATATCCTCTACTGTTTTAATAAAATGGCTTTGTCCGACGATCACATTAGCTTCTTTTGGAATCTCTATTCTTACGCTGTCAATTTCCATAATTACCCACCTCCCCCAAAAACGGTAATGTCAAAACTTAACCACAGAAGCACGGAAATACGGAAAAAATCAATTCTCTACTCTTTTTATTTTAACACCCCTTTAGCAAAATTTAATAACAAACCTACTCTCAAATCCGTTGCTTTTAATTCTAATCGCATTATTCTGTGTTTCCCGGCTTCTGTGTTTCTGTGGAAATCATTTTATGTTTGAAAATCAGGCAATAATGCCTTTGATTAGAAAGCAGGCCGCGAACGCTACGATCGCGTATAATTCCGGAAACACCGCAAGAACCATGGTTTTACCGAAAACATCAGAACCGCCGGCAATTGCCGCGATTCCGTTAGCGCAAACCTTGCCCTGATAAATCGCGGAGACCAGTCCCGCAGTTCCCATAATTATCCCGGCCCCAAGCATTGCCGCTCCCTGGGTAATTGTCATCTGAGGAGTCAGCACCCCTTTTAACACAAAAAAAGCGGCAAAACCATATAACCCCTGCGTACCCGGCAAAGCGCTTAGGACCAGGTAGCTGGCAAAAGCATCTTCTTTTCTTTTTAAAGCCCCGACAGTTGCCGAGCCGCCGATCGAGGTTCCGATCGCACTGCCGCAGCCTGGCAGGCCAACCATAAGTCCCACCCCAATAAATCCTAAAACTAACGCTAAGCTCATAAGAATCTCCTTTCCTTATCTCATAAAACTATTTGATTTGTCTAAAAGGGCTATACGCCTTTCCCCCGCCTTCAAAACCGACATTTTTATAAAACTCAACAAACGTAAGCCTCAGTGGATGCACAAAACTGGATAGGCCGCTAAGAAGGAAATTAGCGGTATGGCCCACGATCAAAAACACGAACGTTAAAAGATATCCTATGAACGGTATCGTCCGCAACTGCATGCCTATTTCATTAACAACAAGCCCGAGTATCGCGCCTGAAATCCCCAGGGCAAAAAGCCGCACATAACTTAGAACATCTCCTAGAAACCCTGTAAGCCCTCCATAAAGTTCCCATACTCCTTTTCCCAGCCTGAGAAAGATATTAGCCTTTAAGTCATTAAACAGCAGTATAAGCGTAAGCCCGATTAAGGAGGCCCAGACACCCCATTTCGGCGCGGCCGCGTCTGAGAGAAAAGCCAGTACAAGCGGCAGAACTCCCGTAAGCATGATAAGCCAGCCCCAGCTTGAAAGGCTGGCCATAAATCCGAATTGCCTCATTTTACTAAACGCTTTTAGAAACAGCCCGAAAAATATCTGCACAATCCCGATTTTTAATGAAAGATAAAAAAGCTGGTCCTGGCTTAGCAATACAACATTTTTCATAAAATCAATTTTAATAAGTTCAATTCCGAACAAATTCCCGGAAATAAGTCCGAACAAAAAAGTGGAAATCCCAAAGACGGCTCCTAAAGTTAAAAACGGCCTCTTATCCTGAGCGGCTTTTTTCCACAATATCGCGCATAATAAGAGGATCATCAATCCATACCCCGCGTCTCCAAGGCAGAAGCCGAAAAATAATGTGAAAAACGGGGCAAAAAAAGCCGTTAGGTCAAATTCAGTGTAGTTAGGTAAAGAGAACATCCTGGTTATCGGTTCGAACAACTTTGCGAAGCGGTTATTTTGCAATAAAATTGGAACATCATCTTCAACCCTCGGCTTAGAGAAATAGGCATAAACATCCTTTTCATCAAGCCAGGCCTGTACTTTTATCTTTGCATTTTGAGGCAGCCATCCGTTTATTATATACACTGTATCTTCGGCCGCGCTGGTGAGGTTACTGCTTACCGTTACATAATTCAGTCCGCTTTTCTGCTCATTGCAATAAGTTTCGATAACCGCGCCTTTAGAAAATAAAGCAAATAATCTTTTTTCATTTTCCGTAATAGTTTCAGTTAGTACCCGCGCTTTATCCTGCAGAGTCTTCAGATCGAGATCCGGATAAAAAAACTCATCACAATCAAGTTTTACGATTCTCTCTTTCTCAAAGACAACAAAATATACATATGTTCTGTCCCGGGATATTTCAAACGCGCAAATATTCTCATCAACAACGCAAGAAGCGAAATTCTTTACAGGAGTTATAAAAAAACGCACACACAAACCTGAGAGCCTGATCTTCTCCATAGATTCTCTGCTGAAATCTCCCCAGGGAGCAAGATTGCGTATCTGCCTATCCGCCTTATCCAATTCATCACGGGCAGCGGTGATAATCCGGTTAATATTCTCATACTCCCCAATAACGGATAATGCGGATTGTTTTTCACCTCCCAGAGAAGAAGATTTTGTAAATGATGTTTTTTTCGCTGCCTTCAGAAAAGCATCCGCTCTGTCTATACTGCTTTTTATTTCCCTCAATCCCTCATGCGGCCTTTTTTTTATATCCTGAGAAATATGCACAACGCCGAGTTCCTGCAAAGAATGCAAAAAATCATCTTTGGCCTTATGAAATATCAATATTGTTATTTTTTCCATCGGTGCAATCATACGCCGCTTTCCTCTTCTATTCTTTTCTTTATTACCTTTTGGGAAGACTTAGACAGATTTTCCTCGTCTTCCAAAAATCTCTTTATCTTACGCGTTGCCTCTTCAAAAAAAGGTATCTGCACTTTTTCATATAGATTAACCTTTTGGGTTGTCTTCCTGCGCGCATACTCAACGCTTTCCAACACCTTTTCTAAATTAAGTAATTCTATTTTTAGGCCGAACACTTCCTTTATGCTCTCTACTCCCTGTATAAACCATGCCGGCTGCGCGAATAATTCAAATGAATCAATATCATATTCAATGTTTTCAACAATACCAACTTTTATACTGGCAATTTTTTTTGTCTTAAGGTTAACTTTTTTAATACGGATAATATCCGGGAATTCGCTCCATAACCGCTGCACAGGCTTTAGAGACTGTATTTTTGCCTCTATATTTTTTGCAATTTCCTTAACCTGACTGCGCATACGCCGTGTTTCCGCACGCAAGGCAGCTTCCTTGCTTTGCAGGACCGGCAAAGCGTTTTGCCTGATACCCAGATCTTTATTGATCTGCATTAAAAAAGTCTTGTTATATTGAATCTGTGGCACGCGTTATCCTTCTTTGTGAGACAAAAGTTAACACTTTTTCACTTTCCCCCGTCAGTCGATTCATTCTCGATACTAACCCGTTCTGTGTCTTTCGGCCAGTATTTATCCATCATTTCCTGTTTGATGCTGACTTCATCTTTGCTAAAATATTTTGCCAGTAATTCCCAGGATGTGTTAATCATCTTGTCTATATCGATATTGATATCAATGGCCAGCAGTTCCTTACTGTAATCAAGGGCGAATTTCAATGCCCGTTCATCATAATCAGTAAGGTCAAACCCGTTTTCCTGTTTTGTTTTTGCCTGCGCGGCATCAGCGTATAAACGTATACCCGCGTTCATAACCTGAGGATGATCTTCTCTTGTGCGTTTACCGATTACCAGCTGTTTTAAACGAGACAAACTGCGAAAAGGATCAACGATAACTTTAGAAATATCCGTATCGCGCCGCAGGAAAAGCTGTCCTTCGGTTATATATCCGGTATTATCCGGTATCGCGTGCGTAATATCCCCGCCGCTTAGCGTTGTTACGGCAACAATGGTAATCGAGCCTTCTTCAAACTGCGCGGCTTTTTCATATATCTTCGCCAGGTCACTGTATAAAGAACCAGGCATACTGTCTTTACTCGGGATTTGATCCATACGGTTAGAGACAATACTCAAAGCATCACAAAAAAGCGTCATATCAGTAAGTAAAACCAAAACTTTTTCTTTTTTCTCAACCGCAAAATATTCTGCCGCGGTTAAAACCATATCCGGAATCAGCAAACGCTCGACAGGCGGATCATCTGTTGTGTTTATAAAACAGGTTATCTTTTCCAAAACACCCGCGTCCTCAAATATCCGCCGGTAATAAAGATAGTCATCATTGGATAAGCCTATCCCGCCTAAAATAATCCTGTCTGCTCCGGCACGCAAAGCAACATTGGCCATAACCTGATTAAAGGGCTGGTCCGGGTTGGCAAAAAACGGGATTTTTTGCCCAGCAACCAGGGTATTATTCAGATCAATGCCGGCAATTCCCGTACTGATAAGCTCTGAAGGCTGTTTGCGGCGCACCGGGTTTACGCTGGGGCCTCCGATCGGAACCTTTTTTCCCTCCAGTTCAGGGCCTCCGTCAATAGGCATGCCGTATGCGCTAAAAAATCTTCCCGATAGATCCGGGCCTACTTTGAGAGTAGGCGGTTCTCCCAGGAACACAACATCAACATCCGTGCCGATCCCCTGGGTTCCGGAGAAAACCTGCAACGTAACCAAATCCCCCTGAATTTTCACAACCTGAGCCGGCCGGCCGTCAATAACTGCCATTTCCTCATTAAATGCGCCGCCTGCCCTTAAAGCACACGTTGCTTTAGTAATCTGCTCTATCTTTGTATAGACAGTTGTAAAAGCTGGAGTCTTCCGGTTCATGATATTTCCCTCTCTTTAATATCTTTTCAATTAACCTTGCGTTCCATTACAGTGCTTTGCAGTTCATCTTCAAACTTTTTAAATTCTTCTTCCTGAAATTTAGAATAGTTCATCTGCTTTATTAAATTTATGATTTTTTTAAAGTAATCGGCAACTTTGTCAAAATTTTCAAATTTAAAGTCTGCCTTGCAGATATTATATATAACATCCATCATGTATTTTTGCCTGTCCATAGGTGTCGCCTTATCAACCTCATCAAAGGCATCCTGCTGCAGAAACCCAAAGTCAATCAGTTCTGATTTCCAATAACGCTCATGATATTCAACCGGCACACTGTCATCGCCTAAAATATTTATCCGATCATATGACTCTTTTCCCCTGAGCAGGACATCGCGTATATATAAAACCTTTTCAATCCAATGCGGTTCCAGGTTTTCCGCCATATATTCCTGGACTTCTTTATATTCAAGATATTTAGAATAGCTTTCTATTGTATCTATGGAAGGATATCTTTTACTGTCCGCGCGTTTCTGGGAAAGAGCATAAAAACAGCGGGCTACTTTTTTTGTCGATTCGGTTACCGGCTCTTTTAAGTTCCCACCGGCAGGAGAAACAGTTCCGATAAAGGTGATTGATCCGGTCTGTCCGTTAGAGAGCTCTACCAGGCCTGCTCTTGAATAAAAATTAGCCACAATCGCCGGCAAATCCATGGGAAAAGCATCCGGCCCCGGCAATTCTTCCATGCGGTTGGACATCTCTCTTAATGCCTGTGCCCAACGGGAAGTAGAATCGGCAAGAAGCAATATCTTTAAACCCATCTGACGGTAATACTCGGCGATTGTCATTGCTGTGTAAACAGATGCCTCTCGCGCGGCTACAGGCATATTGGAAGTATTGCAAATAATAATCGTGCGTTCAATAAGTTTGCGGCCGGTAAACGGGTCTTCTAATTTCGGATAGTCCTTAAAGATCTCCACTACCTCATTCGCTCTTTCTCCGCAAGCGCAGATAATTACCATATCAACCTGCGCATTAGCGGCAATAATATGCTGCAAAACTGTCTTGCCGCAGCCAAAGGGCCCGGGAATAAATCCAGTGCCTCCCTCTACTATAGGATTTATCGTATCAATAAGCCTGACTCCTGTCTGAAGCAGCTTATAAGCTATCGGCTTATCCGCATAGGCACGAATCGGTACTTTTACCGGCCAGCGCTGCATCATGCTGATATTCTGTTTCTTTCCGTCTTTGTCCTTTAACACGGCAATGGTATCTTTTACCGTATATGAGCCTTCTTTGGCAATTGATTCTATATGCCATAAACCCGTCAGAGCAAAAGGCACCATAATTTTATGTTTAATCCAGTTTTCATTGACCTCGCCAAGAAAATCTCCTGCTTTAACACGATCATTCACTTTAGATGCAGGAACAAAATCCCATTTTTGTTCATAAGAAAATCTAGCTGTTAATTCTCCTCTTTTTAAGAATACCCCGCTCATTGCCTCGAGATCATTTTGCAGGCCGTCATATTTTTTAGAAAGAAGGCCGGGCCCGAGTTCAACCTCAAGCATATGCTCTGTAAATTCTGCAACACAGCCAAAACGCAGTCCCCGCGTACTTTCAAAGACCTGCGCAAAGGCACGGTTTCCCTGGATTTTAATAACCTCTGCTTTAAGTTTTATCCCGTCCAAATCTATATAGCAGATCTCATTTTGACTTACCGGCCCGTCCACTTCTATTGTTACTAGATTAGAGACTATAGCAATAACCCTGCCTTTTGTCGCCATGATTCCTCCCTAAATATTCTACTGATATATCTCTTCTGTTTTAATTTCCGTGATTTTTTGAAAACCTTCTTTGCCTGTGACCTCATCAAGAAAGATCCAACGCTCCACAAGCATCAGCTTAATAAGATATCCCAGCAAAACATCAATCTGAAAATACGTAAGTGAGTTTATCTGATCGATCATCTCCCAACGCAGCTGGTCCGTAAACTTTTCGATATTAACGCTGTTTTTCTTTAAAAAAGCATCCAGCAATCCCTGGATATAATCCAGCTCTTTGGACAATCCAAAGTCATTAGCCGTTGACGCGCTTAATTTATCCATAACACTGTAATCACCGATACGCATCAGGATATCCTGAGAAAGATTAAATTTCCGTTTATTAAAACTTGCCAGAACATTCCTGAGCTCCAGATCAAAAGAGAAGTAACGCCGGATAAAGCCGTTATCATGGTTTATCATTTTAGAATAAAATATCCGCCAAATCACTCTTTCGATATCAGCTCTTGAAATTTTCCGGGTATTTTGTTTAAGCTGGTTGAATTCTTTCATGAAACAAGCTAAATAAATATCCGTATCATCTTCATTAAAAGGCATTTTTTTCTTAAGTTCATCAAACGTCCAGTTGCCTTTGTGCAAAACCCAGGGCTTCTGGTTTTCCAGCACGCAATCGACGATATGCGCGTTATCATAAATACGCAGGATATCCCGCACATACCCGCCGTGAACAGGTGTAAGGTGTTCATAAAGTTCCGAAACAAATTCGCCCACGCGGTAAGGCTCTTTATAATCATCAAGGCGCAATTGCGAAAGTGACGCGATAAGATAGTAATAGTGCCTGCTCATTATTTAGTTTCATCCTTAAAAAGAAATTTCTTTATGCGCGGCCGTAAAAAATATTCTATAAGCGCCTTAAAATCTTCTTCAGTAAAACCGATCCTGTAGCTGCCGTCTTTAGGGCTGATCACAAAGCCGCTTTTTATTTTTTCGTCAAATTCGATCTCAAGTCTCTTATCCAGCTCCTTTTTACCCTTTTCCAGAAAATAATCCTGCAGCTGTGCCTGCATCTTCTGGGGGAGTGTTAGATAAAAAGACTGTCCTCTTTTACAACCGCCGGCAACCCATTCCTTCATAACCGTTTCAAGTATTTTCTTCAAAAAGCCCGCATCATCGAATAAACCCTTAGTGGAAGACTCGGAGACACTAACACATATAAGTTCGGTTATTTTTTGCCTGAGCAAGGCCAGTGACTGCTGGCTGGCCATACGTACCTCGGAAGCTATTCTGTTTTTCAACTCATCAGCATCCTTCCTGGCGACATTGGTTATATCCTGGGCCTCAACTCTTGCTGAGCGCAGTATCTTTCTTTTTTCCGCCTCAGCCGCTTTAATAATATTTTCTGCCTCCATCTTCGCCTTGGTAACGCCTTCTTCATATATCTGCTTAGTAAGTTTTTCCAGTTTATCCGTCATTTTTCACCTCTTTTTTAAAATCAGGGTTTTGATATAATCAATAAATTATACAGTACATAAATGAGTTTTCAATAGTTTTTAAATGCGTGGGATATTTTTCTGAATCAGCGGAGCGTTTAGATACGCGGGGGTGTCATTTTAAGTGATTTTTTCCATAACTCTTTTTATCGACTTCGCTCCTCCGCTCACCGGTTCTACTTCTATAATAACTCCCTGCAGCTGCACATTTTTATCGGCAACTTCAAATCTCATTGGGATATGATTTAAGAATCTCGGAAGTATCTGCTCAACTTTTCTACCTATTACCGAATCAATCGGGCCGCTCATGCCCACATCCGTGATATACGCTGTATGATCCGCTTCGGGGAGTACGCGCTCATCCGCGGTTTGCACATGTGTATGCGTTCCTAATACAGCGCTTACCTGGCCGTTAAGATACCATCCCATGGCAACTTTTTCACTGGTTGCTTCCGCGTGAATATCAACAATGATAACCTGAGTTTCCTGTTTGATTTTTTTTATAAGCTCTTGCGCCCTGCGAAAAGGACAATCCAGCGGCTCCATAAAAACTCTGCCGTTTATATTGATTACGCCTACTTTTTGTCCATTGACAGCCCGCACTACAACGTATCCGCTGCCCGGGACCTCATCCGGATAATTAGCCGGCCTAATCAATCTTTCATGAAAATTCAATATCTCAATTATTTCTTTTTTCTTAAAAACATGATCTCCTGAGGTAAGCACGTCAACACCACAGCTGATAAGTTCATTATAAATTTTTGCGGTTATTCCTGAGCCTGCCGCGGAGTTTTCAGCATTGGCGATCACAAAATCTATTTGTTCGCGCTCCCGTAAAGAAGCGATACCTTTACTGACCGCGCGTCTTCCGGGCTCTCCTACTATATCACCGATCATCAATATTTTCATAATTCGTCCCACGTTGAACGGTTACGATGCCCGTTTCGGTTTTCGGTTAAGTTTTCCGTGTTTAAGAACTGTATTTCTTATCAACTTCCTTAACCGCCGCCGTCATACAATACAGGTTTCCTCACCCTAACCTTTTAACGAGTATTTATTTTGCGAATTCAACAATCCGCTTTTCCCGGATCACTGTTACTTTTACCTGGCCCGGGTATTCGAGTTCATTCTCGATCTTCTTAGTAATATCCCTGGCAAGGATTGTTGCTTCCTGGTCCCCGACCTTATCAGGATGGACAATAACCCTGATCTCCCGGCCGGCCTGAATAGCAAAGGCCTTATCAACACCTTTAAATGAATCGGCAATTGATTCCAGTTTTTCAAGACGTTTAATATATATCTCCAGAGTTTCCCGGCGCGCGCCAGGCCTTGTCGCGCTAATCGCGTCTGCCGCCTGCACAAGCACTCCATATATCGAGTTAGACTCAGCCTCATCATGATGCGCCGCAATCGCGTCCACTACGGTCTGGTTCTCGCCGTATTTTCTTGCAAGCTCAGCACCTATTGCCGCATGAGTTCCCTCTAATTCATGGTCCACGGCTTTTCCCAAGTCATGGAACAAACCAATTCTTTTTGCCAGAGTTATATCAAGCTCAAGCTGGCCGGCAAGCAATCCCATTATAAATGCCGCCTCTTTAGAGTGCTGCAGCACATTCTGTCCATAGCTTGTTCTAAATTTCAAACGGCCTAAAAGTTTGATTATCGCGGGGTGGACTCTCTGCATACCAACATCAAAAGAGGCCTTCTCTCCTTCTTCTTTTATACTCTGCTCCATCTCCTTCTTTATCTTGACGACAACCTCTTCTATACGGGCAGGGTGTATACGTCCGTTTGCTATAAGACGCTCCAGCGAGAGCCTGGCAATCTCTCTTATAATCGGGTCAAATCCCGAAAGAGTTACTGCCTCCGGAGTATCATCAATAATAATATCCACACCTGTTGCTACCTCAAGAGATCTTATATTGCGTCCTTCGCGCCCGATAATTCTTCCCTTCATATCATCACTAGGCAGGCTCACTACGCTGACTGTTGATTCTACGGTATGCTCAGCCGCGCAGCGCTGAATTGCCAGGCTGATGATCTGCTTTGCTTTTTTATCAGCTACTTCTTTTGCTTCCTGCTCTATTCTTTTTATCATGAGATTCGCGTCATATCTAATCTCCCCCTCCATATGCTTTAGGAGTATTTTTTTTGCTTCTTCACTGCTAAGCCCGGAGACTTTCTGCAAACGTTCTTTTTCCTCCAAAATCAGCCGGTTAAGCTCATTTTGCCTTTCCTGGTTTGCTTCTTCCTTTTCGCTTAAAACTTTTGACTTATTACTTACTTCTCTTTCTTTTTTCTCTAAAAGGTCCACCTTTCTATCCAGGTTTTCCTCTCTGTTGATCAGCCTGCGTTCAATGCCAAGTAACTCTTGGCGCCTGCCTTGAGACTCTTTTTCAAATTCAATCCTTGTTTTATAAAGAAGATCTTTGGCTTCCAGGACTGCTTCCTTTTTTTTTGACTCAGCCTGACGCTCCGCATCTTGAAGGATTGTTTTTGCCTTTTCTTCGGCACTTTGCACTTTCTTTTCCGCGCCGAAAAGTCTAAAAACATACCCAAAAATAAAAAAAATTACCGCGCTTGATGCTCCGATTATTATATTTAAAGTATTCATAGTCTAATCTCCACCTCCTTAAGTTGCTCTTCCTCCGTGACATTGACAAAATGTAAGAAGCAGCCAGTAGTTTTTGCCCAAAATCTAGGCGAAGATCAGCTTATTGACAGGAATATCGTGTTTCAAGACAGGAAGTTTGTCCAGGATTTGGAATTTAAACGCAAGGCCAAACACCGGCACATTACGTTTTATGAATTTTGACAGGAACCTATCAAAGTACCCCCCGCCGCGTCCCAAGCGGTTACCTGAACGGTCAAAAGCCACGCCCGGAATAACAACTAAATCAATAGTTTCAGGTAATACTTTTCTCATAAACTGTTTTTTGGGTTGATAGATCCCATACGGACCCTTTTCCAGCTCTTTTTTTGGATTTAAAAGCTGTGAAGGGATTATCTTTTTTTCATTCACCAAAATCATTGGAACAACTACCTTTTTCCCTATTTTAAGCGCATCCTCAATCATGCCTGCTGTATCTACTTCTTCTCTTTTTGCTATATAAAACATTACTGTATCTGACTGTAAAAACAGTCGTTGTGAAAATAACTTTTTTTTAATTTGAAAACTCTTCCTCTGTCTTAATTCCTCTCCTTGCTCTTTTAATAGCTTAAGCATCTCTTCTCTTATTTTTCCTTTATTCATATAAAATTGTACCTTAAGCGTAAATAAATGTCAAGAAAAGCATTTATTGGAGTTTACCCATTTTTAAAATCACATCACCACTTCATGCGAATCAGATAGGGAGAATTGTTTTTGCGGCTTTCCCCGTCAATGCGGGATCAGCTCACAGACTAACAGGATGTGCCATAGCTTATCTCCCTGAAATATTAACCACAGAGCGCACAGAGTTCCACAGAGAAAACATCTAGACACAACTAAAAAATTATCAGTCCTTTTAATAACTATATACCGCAAATGGCATTATCTGTGGTAAAAAATCTTTTGTTGATTTTCGTAGCTGATTTTGCTTAATCCTAATAACTAAATTCTAAGTCCTGCTTTTTTCTCCGTGTCCTCTGTGTGCTCTGTGGTTAATTCTTTCATATCTTTTCATGCTTTATTTAACACTACCATATCATCCCCTGCGTCGGCAGAAGTTAAAACTGTTCTTCCTATCTGGTTTCGCTTTACTTATTGTGCTCCTTTACCGCCCCTTACTTATCTTTTTACTTCTAATTTCACCCTATTTATTCACTGCTATATAGTTACAAATTTTTAGCCTCCAAAAATGGGGAAGCTACTCAAGCATTTATTGGCCTCAACACACTTTTTCCTTAAATAATCCGCCCATTTTTGAGCGCGGAATTAAATATAATATGTAAATTGACAGAATTATTGTCTGCCAGGCCTCGGCATAATCAAAAAAACAGAAAATAAATCTGAGGGCAATCACTGCGAAAACAGCGTATTTGGACCATGATTTCTTTTCAAGCCAGGCAATACCTAAGTAAATCTGAAATAAGGATACCCCGATCGCCACGATATTATAGAAGTAAGGTAAGATAAACGTACTTACACGTTTGCCTAAAGTAACAAAATCATCAATTCCCATGATCAGGCCGGCAATCCCTCCTATAATAATCAATGCCGCGCTGATCTTAAGGTGTTTTTCCGCCTTTGCCTCAGGCCACTGTTTCTTTGTATTTTCCATGAATTTATTATAACACACCATCATGAAAAAGTGAACTTTATTGAAAAATTGCCGGTAATCAGTGAGTGAATGGGGATGTTATCATATCTTCACGTGAAACAGATGAAGAGAATCTGTTTTTACGTATTTAATTAGCTTATTTTACATGGCTTTTATTTAAGAAGAAATCCGTCTTTAAAATCCGGTTATTCTAAAGACTGGAGCAGGCCTTTAATTGGCTGAAAGCTCTTTCTGTGGATGGGGCAGGGGCCGAACTTTATTAGGGTCTGGCGATGGGC
>JAKLQT010000271.1 GCA_022013205.1 Candidatus Omnitrophota bacterium
CCTATGCTATTCACACAAGCCGCAGCCTTTTGGCTGAGGAGTTCCTTAGTTATAACACCCGCTTGTTTTACGGAATTAACGGTAACAAAAACAACTATATAATCATTAGACTTCGCCATAAGCTATTCCTTTTCATTTGCGCAATGTAATTTTATAACCTTCTTTTTTCTCGATTAGAATATGTCCTTCACGGGCAAGCCACCCCAGGCTCATAAGCACGTCTTCACGGGACTCACCTAAGGCGTTTATCATGTCCGCAATCTTTGCTGTGCCATTGTTTTCATCCAGATGATGCCAAATATCTCCGGCAATAATGCCGATTTGCATAATCATAATTATACCATCCTTTTTTGATGAAGATTATTATCTGCCCTTATTTTATCATAAATGCAGCACAAGCCGCATTATTTATTTTGATTCCTGTATCGTTGCGATGTTAATTTGAGTAACCCCGACTTTACGGCAAATATCCCAGATCCTCACGACAATCCCAAGCTGAGTATCCTTGTCTGCTTTTATCAATAACGGTTTTTCCTGCTTAGACTTAACGGCTGCCTCAAGAAAATCTGTCAATTCAGAGAGTGTTATCGGCTTATCATTAAGATAAATCACGTTTTCGCTATTCACGCTAATAATAATATTTTTTTCCTTAATAACTTCCGATGTTACCGCTTTGGGCAGATTGATCTTTATCCCGGGCAACACGATAAAACTTGATGTAAGCATAAAAAATATCAGCAAAAGAAAAACCATATCCACAAGAGGCGTAATATTTATTTCCTTTTGCCCTTTTTCAAGCTCTAAATGTTTTCTGAAACGCATATTTTGAGTCCTTCTTACTATTTTCTCTGGGTCAAAATATTAACTAGATCAGTAGCCAGAATTTCCATTTCCACTACCAGGTTTTCCACTTTGGCAACCAGGAAATTGTAGGCAACAAAACTGGGGATTGCCACGATCAGCCCGGCAACAGTTGTGATCAGTGCTTCCCAAATACCTTTCGCGAGCACCGAAGGATCTACCGGATACATTGCCTGTGCCTTTTGCTGGATTATCTGAAAAGTATTTACCATTCCGGTTACAGTCCCAAGGAGTCCAAGCAAAGGGCTTACATGAGCGATCGTCGCCAGAGCGCTTAAGTTCTTCTCCAGTTTCGGGACCTCGTGTAATCCGGCATCTTCTATTGCCTCGCGAATTTCATGCCGAGACCGGTCATGTTTTGCAATGCCTGCCTTTATAATATGCGCTACAGGCCCATGAGTCTGCTCACATATCTGCAGAGCCTCACTAATCCGGTTACGTTTTAAAGCAGCGGTTATATCCTCCATAAAACGCGTTGAATCTGTTTTTGATTTATAAATATTCATTACCCGCTCAAGGAATATAGCCAGAGCAAATATGGAACAAAGAATAATAGGGATCATAACCGGGCCGCCCTTATTAATTATATCTACTCTCAGATATAATCCAACCGCGATAAGGCAGGACGCGGTCAATCCAGCTATTTTAAACAGTACATTTTGCATGATTCCTCCAGTTACGCTAAATGGTAAAAACCAATATTTCATTAAAATAATATTATTTGCGTCAATCACAAACTATATCTACGTTTAAAAACATAAATTCGAAAAGAATTGGTAAGATTTTTGCAGGCTTTTGCTTTACATATTTTTTCTAATGCATTAATACAAAAAAGATTACGCTTAAACCCAGAATTTCTATCAAGCCACAGCTAATAGGCTCAAGCGTTTCATATACTAAGATATCAATTAAAGCTCAAAAAGTCAAGATTTTTAAGGCAGCTTTTGTAATGGGTGAGTCAACGAGGGTATGTGTCACAGATGAAGAGAATCTGTTTTGGCGGCTTTAATCAGCTTATTTTACATGCCTGCCCCGCCGATTCATAGGCGTGGGGATGTTAAAATTAGCTGATTCCCTCGGAGGCTGACAGGATGTCGGTCGAGAATGAGCCAAAATAGATTCTCTTTAGCTGTTTAAAACACAACGCGATATCTTTTAAACATACTCCCCTCATTCACTCACCGATTACCAGCTTTTGCTCTATAATCAATATAATAGTCTATAGTCTATGGCCCATGGCCTTTTTCCCGTCGTCTGTTATCTGTTTTCTGACGTCCTTCGTCCTTCGTCCATCGTCCTTCTTTCTTCAGTTTTATCAATTAGTGCCTTTTCATGTGCTGCTTTAAATAAATTCCTGTGAAGGATCTTTTGTTCTTCATAATAGCCTCAGGTGTACCGATACCGATTACTTTCCCTCCCTGTTCTCCTCCTTCAGGCCCGAGATCAATAATATGATCCGCGGTTTTTATAACATCAAGATTATGTTCGATAACCAGCACTGTATTTCCGTAATCCACCAAAGTATGCAATACCTTGAGCAATTTATCAATATCGGCAAAATGCAGCCCTGTAGTCGGCTCATCAAGTATATAAAGCGTCTTACCGGTAGCCCGCTTTGAAAGCTCTGTGGAGAGCTTAACCCTCTGTGCCTCTCCTCCTGAGAGAGTAGTGGCGGCCTGTCCAAGCTGAATATATCCCAGGCCTACATCGTTTAAAACCTGGAGTTTTGACATTACTTTGGGAATATTTTTAAATAATTCAAGCGCACCGGTTACAGTCATCTCCAGCACCTGTGAAATTGATTTACCTTTATATTTAACCTGCAAGGTCTGTTCATTATAGCGGTTACCCTTGCACACTTCACAAGAGACATAAATATCCGGAAGAAAATGCATCTCGATTTTCTTGATCCCGTCACCCTGACAGGATTCACAGCGTCCTCCCTTGACATTAAAACTAAACCTGCCTGGTTTATAGCCGCGGAGCTTTGATTCCGGCAGCTGCGCGAAAAACTCTCTGACCGGAGAAAAGATACCGGTATATGTCGCCGGGTTAGAACGCGGGGTTCTGCCGATTGGAGACTGATCAATCACAATGACCTTATCTAAATTTTCAATTCCGCTGATCATCTTATGAAGCCCCGGCTTTGCTTTAGACTTATACAGCTTTTTAGCCAGGGCCCGGTAAAGGATATCGTCAATAAGCGTGGACTTGCCTGAACCGGAAACTCCGGTAACGCAGACAAAAAGCCCCAGGGGGATTTTGACATCTATGTTTTTTAAATTATGTTCCCTGGCGCCTATCACTTCAAGAAATTTTTTATTATCATGCGCCCGTTTTTTAAAACGCGGTATTATTTTCAAATCCCCTTTTATATATTGCGCGGTCAGTGATTTTTTACATTTTAACACCTGGGCCAGGCCTCCTTCACAGACAATCTCTCCCCCTTCTCTGCCCGCGCCTGGCCCTAAATCCACAATATAATCCGCCGCCTTGATCGTCGCCTCATCATGCTCAACAACGATCAGGGTATTACCCAAATCACGCAATACTTTCAAAGTATCAAGAAGCTTATCATTATCCCGCTGATGCAGTCCTATACTGGGCTCATCAAGAATATAGATTACCCCTGTTAAGCGCGATCCTATCTGTGTGGCCAGCCTTATTCTCTGAGCTTCACCACCCGATAAAGTACTGCTTTGCCTATCAAGCGTTAAATAGCCAAGCCCGACATTTTCCATAAATTCAAGGCGCTGTCTTATCTCTTTAAGCACCTGATGCGCAATCTGCTTTTCTTTTTCATTTAAGCTTAAACCTTTAAAGAATTCTCCTGCCTTGCTAACCGAAAGCTTTGCCGACTCATGTATTGAGATTCCTCCTACCTTTACCGCCAGGCTTTCAGGCCGTAATCTTGCCCCCTTACACTCAGGACAGGGCAGGTTGCTCATATATTTATTTATCTCTTCTTTTCTAAACTCACTGTCTGTAGTCTTAAATAATCTTTCAAGATTAGGAACAATCCCTTCAAAAGGCTTGCCCCATACCTGCACATTTTCATCACCATAGAGTATTAATTGCTGAATATTTTTCGGCAGTTTTTTAAACGGAACATCCGGGCTGAAACCCACTTGAGCGGCACAATCATATAACAGGCTGCGGTAATACATGATGTAACCTTTACCACCCCTGCGCCATGGCTCAAGCGCGCCATCGCGAAGAGTTCTATTCCTGTCCGGGACAACAAGGTCTTCATCTATCTCTACTTTTGTTCCAAGGCCTCCGCAGGCACTGCATGCTCCATAGGGGCTGTTGAACGAAAACATTCTGGGCTGAAATTCTTCATAGTTGATTCCGCAATGAGTGCAGGCATAGATCTCGCTGAAGATCATTTCCTTCATCTTTGAATTATTTTCTTCAACCCCGATTATCATTGTGCCCTTGCCTACTTTCAACGCTGTTTCCACAGAATCGCTCAGGCGCTTTTTAATATCCGGCCGCAGGATAAGCCTGTCCACAACCACTTCGATAGAATGTTTTCTCTTTTTATCCAGATTTATCGGTTCATTGATATCATAGATCTGATTATCAACCCGCACCCGGACAAAACCAGACTTAGCCACTTCTTCAAAAATCTTGCGGTACTCTCCCTTGCGCCCTCTTATTAAAGGAGCAAGAACATATAACCTCGACTCGTCAGGTAATTTTAAGATCTGCTCGACTATCTGCTGAGATGATTGCTGGGTAATCCTTCTTGCGCATTTATAGCAATAAGCTATGCCTATGCGGGCAAATAAAAGCCTCATGTAATCATAGATTTCTGTCTGCGTTGCCACTGTTGACCGGGGATTGCCTCCGGCAACTCTTTGCTCAATGGCAATCGCAGGAGAAAGCCCTTCAATATACTCTACATCCGGTTTATGCAGCTGTTCTAAAAACTGGCGGGCATAAGCGGAAAGGCTTTCCACATACCGGCGCTGGCCTTCGGCATAGATCGTATCAAAGGCAAGCGAGGATTTTCCCGAGCCGGATAATCCGGTGATCACAATCAGGCTGTTACGCGGTAATTGCAGATCAATAGATTTGAGATTATGTTCTTTTGCGCCTTTAATTGTAATGAATTTTTGAATCATACTACTCTCGTTTATTTTTAAGGTTATTCAGAATTTTTGAAGTGTATTATATGGTAGCACAAAGGATAGTTTGAATCAATTGATAATAGGATAGAGTCGTAATGGGTGAGTTACGGGGGGGGGTATTAAGTTTTTTAAACAAAGCAGTTGGGGAAATCTGTTTTGGCGGATTTAATTTGCTGCTGTGACAAGGATGTCAAACAGCAGCAAATTCCCTCGCAGACAAACAGGATGTCCGCCGAGAATGAGCCAAAATAGATTTTTCCAACTGCGTTTCGCATTACGTTAACAGTCTTAAATTAGTAAAAATTTCCCCCGTAACTCACCGGTTACA
>JAKLQT010000272.1 GCA_022013205.1 Candidatus Omnitrophota bacterium
AAGTCCATATAGGCCATACAAATTAATTTATACTGAAGAATTTACAACCTTAAAAGAAGCTTGTAAAAAAGAAAAGTTTTTTGCCTCTTAAAGAGAGCAAGGTTGAGCACGGCCCTGCATAGAACCAAATCGTAGATTGGTACTATGCAACTCAGTACTGAACTTGGGCTAGTTCTGAGCTGCTTTCCAAGGGTTAGCGGAGACCTGAAGCGACGGGGACGTCCCTGTTTACCATTCGCAATTCCCCCTATATTTTTAAGGGGATAGGTGGCATACATCAAAACATCAAAAAGTTGACAAATGGGATTGAAAATAGTAAAGATAGGGTATGCCGCGCCAAGGAAGAATAGATTACCCCAAAGCCTTAAATTATGTCATAGGCAGAGGGATAGAGCGAAGAGCGATATTCAAAGAAGAAGCTGATAAAGCCGCCTTTCTGAAACGAATCAAAGACAATCTTAGCAAACATGCACAGTTAGAAGCAGAGGAGCAGATAAAGGTGAAAGATTCGGAGGAATTATTAAATAAGATAAGCTGATTTTATGGGCAGAAAAAAGAAGATATTATAGCAAGGCCGACGAAAGAGGTCAGGAAGGAATAAATATGAAAAAGAGGCTGCGGATAGGAATATGTTTATTTATGATGTGCGGGCTTTTGGCTTTGTTTACTGCGCAGGGTTGCGCAGATACAGTTACGCTTAAAAACGGCAATTCGCTTGATGGGATTATTACTAAATCTGATGATGCCGTAGTGGCGCTTAAAGTAGGCCTTGGCACAATCACGTTAGCTAGGGATGAAATCGAAAAGATTGAGTTTTCCTCAAACCAGGAGAAAGATAGATTGCAGCAACAATGGCAACAAGCAGAGGAGCAAGCAGCCGAGATACATGAAGCACAGAAAAAACAAGCCCAAGCCGAATCTGTAGAATTGCCTGCGCCGGCTTTATCTGTACCTGTAAAAGAAGCTGAACCAGAACAGCCAATAGTAAAAAAGCCGCAACAGTTACAGCCTAAAACAGTTCATTATCCGCTGCCTAATAGTTATTATTTACTTTCTGTTCCGCAAAATGCAAACAAGGAAGAAGGCAGTGCTTTAATTATTGCCCTGCATGGCTGGCCGAGTAATCCAGAGAGTTTCATGAAAGCTTGGGAAGCGGAAGGTAATCGGACCCAATCTTTTATTGCTTGTCCAAAGTCAACCAACCAAGGTTGGAAGCAAAATGATGTTGATAATATATTTAAAATGGTTAAAGAGATAAAGAGTAATTATAATATAAATCCCAAAAAAGTATTTCTTGTTGGGGTTTCCTACGGCGGCCACTTCGCTTTATATCTTGGTTTAAAGTATCCAAAACAGTTTAAAGCAATTGTTAATGTTTCCGGGTCTATTGCCAGGGCAAGAAAATATATTGGGCCATTGAAAATATCAAGAAGCACAAGACGCGTTCCCGTACTAATTTTAATCGGAGTAAAAGATGAGCGAGTGCGTCGTGATAATGCCAAGCAAACAAAAGAAGAGTTAAGTAAATATGGTTATCGTGTGACCTATAAAGTAATTGCAGGATTTGGACATGGTTATCTAATGGAATTTTCTCGGGATATAACGAAATGGCTGGGGCTTTAAGCATATTTAAAATACAACGCTGGTCAAAATGTCAATAAATTGACATTGTTTTGAATGATAGAATTAAGGAATTACGCTGGAAATGCTCTTGCGTAACTTTAGGAATTTTTACAGCTAATTGTGTTACAATGATTAGAGGCAGCTCATAACGCCGATAAAAAGGAGAGATTCTTTGTATGTGGCTGAAATGGTTCCCTTGGAGATTTGTAGTAAGAGATGTTGCCCGCAGACAAGGTTTTTTGGATCCTGTTAAAATCCTTTCTCAATTACAGAATTTTGCGCAGCCCTCAGAAGTTGCTGTTCCCACGGAACTGCTGCGCTCAGGTGCTGTTTTACACGCTCGCGGTTTGATGAATAGTTTGGCAATCCAGCACAATCTTGATTGGATCTGGCCTTACTGGGTTGAATGTCAATATGATCCTAAAAACGCAGCGTTTATCCCCCGGTCTTTTTCATTAACACAAATTAATCTTACCCACAGAAATTGGACTGCTTTGGGTGTTCCAGGAAGCAATGAATTTCCTATTGTAGACCCTTGCGGCCTTGTTACGCCCTACTATGATAGCTGGTCCATCGATGTTTGGATCATCCCAGAGGAGGGCGCTCCATTAATCCCGTCTCATTTATCGAGCGTATCACAGAGATTGGCCTTGGATGAAAATCTTTGTGTGGTTACTGAATCTTTTTTAAATCAATTAAAACTGCAATCAAAAGTGCGGGTAATAGGTTCAGCACAAGCACCTGTTTGCCTTATTCAAATTACGGGATTTGCACCCGCAAAGGCACGGCTGGTTGTTTCACTGAGACCGTATAATCCCGAAGGCGTGAGTTTTATAAATAATATTGCTTTGCTTGAAAACTCGCTGGGCTGGCATGTGAACCGAAAAAATTTTGTCTGTTTTGATCAGCCTCCGGAACAATCTCTATTTTCATATTATTATCGCGGTGATGTTTATAGCCGTTTATCGCTGCAGGAAAATGAAAAAGAAATGTTTTGCAAAGTTGGAATGGCGACTGCGGCAGCTTTATATACGCTTGAAGCTGGACAGGCGCGGGAAATTACAGTTTCGGTGCCTTTAATGAAGCTTCGCGGCCTTAACGCATTGCCGGAAAAGCGGAACTGCCTCACCTGGCCGATAGGCCGCATCTCTTTAATGCAAAGGCCTGGTTGCGCCACGAAGCATAAAATTGAAAAAGAATCCTATTTGGAATATCAAAAAACAGCGCAACTATTATGGGGACAAAGCCTTCAAGGGGTGTGTTCATTACAGATTCCCGATGAGCATTTTAAATTTCTTTATGCCGCAGCGATCCGCACAATGATTTTGCATTCTCCCAGGGAAGTTTATCCTGGGCCGTTTATTTACCGGCGGTTTTGGTTTAGAGATGCCGCGTTTATATTATATGCCATGTTGTGTGCCGGGTTAAAAGAGCGTGCTGCTCGGGCTTTGGATTGTTTTCGTTTCCGCCAAAACTCACAAGGGTATTTTCTTTCACAGGAAGGAGAGTGGGATGCTAATGGAGAGGCTTTGTGGATTACGCGCCTGTATTGTGAAATGACAGGAAATGTGCTTCCTGAAAAATGGAAAGATTCTATAGAAAAAGGCGGTAAGTGGATTTATAAAAAACGGTTGTCCTCGGGCTTGAAATTCAACCACGCGGGATTGTTACCGGCCGGATTTAGCGCGGAGCATTTGGGCCCGAATGATTATTATTATTGGGATGATTTTTGGGCTGTCGCCGGATTAAAAGCGGCTTCTTTTTTATCCTGCGGCAAGGCCGGCCGTTTTGAGACGGAAGCGGCAGAGTTATTGCGTTGCATTAATCGCAGTTTTAAGAAGACCTGTCAGCGCTTGAAAAGACCGGCGATGCCGGCATCTCCCTATCGCCGTCTAGATGCGGGAGCAATCGGCTCATTGGCAGTAAGTTATCCGCTTCGCCTTTTTGTTGCGAATGATCCAAGAGTCTTAGATACGGTTGATTTTTTAATGAAAAATTGTTTTTTTAATAATGGATTTTTTCATGACATGACTCACTCAGGCATTAATCCTTATTTAACGCTGCATATCGCGCAAGTACTTTTGCGCGCAGGCGACAGGAGGTATTTTGATTTAATGACAGAGGTCGCAAGGCTTGCATCTTCAACAGGGCAATGGCCTGAGGCGATTCATCCCCGAACAGGCGGCGGATGTATGGGGGATGGGCAGCATGTCTGGGCCGCGGCAGAATGGGTTTTGATGATAAGAAATTGTTTTGTCAGGGAAGAAAATGAAGGATTAATTTTGTGCTCAGGAATCCCCCGAATCTGGGTTGATAAAAAACAACTAATCACCTTTGGCCCCGCGCTGACAATTTTTGGGGATATCAGGATTTCCATAAAGCCTCAGGCACAAAATATTCTTATTGAATGGAGCGGAAAATGGTTTGTGAATGAGCCTTCGATTGATATTCAATTGCCTGGTTTTGTAAAAGTGAGGGTTTCCCCGGGAACTAATTCTATTGAATTGAAAGAGATGAAACAACAATGAAGATTCTTATGATGACGAACACCTATACACCTATGATAGAAGGAATTGAACAATCGATTCATTCATTCGCCTCTGAGTTTGAAAAACTGGGCTCAGAGGTAGTTATTGCCGCCCCTGAATGTGAAGGCGCCCCATCTGATGAAGTTAATGTGATACGTCTGCGTGCCATTAAGAAAATTAACCGTTCGGATTTTTCAATGGCGCTTCCGATGGCGAGTCTTTTACCGGAATTGATGAAAACCTTTACCCCGGATATCATCCACAGCCACCATCCTTTTTGGATTGGAGATATTGCCATTAGGCTGAGCAGGCAATATCACATCCCCTTAGTCTTCACTTATCATACGATGTTTGAACAGCACATGCATTATCTTCCAATACAAAATGAAAGGATAAAGCGTTTTATAATTGAGCTTTTTGCCGGCTACGCGAATATGGCTAATCAGGTGATAGTCCCCAGCGAAAGTGTGCGCATGATACTTTTGGAACGCGGGGTCAAGGCGCCGATAGAGGTAATCCCGACAGGTGTGGATTTGCAAAAATTTTCTAAAGGACAAGGAAATGTTATTCGTAAGCGCCTGGATATTCCTTTAGATGCGATTGTAATAGGATATGTTGGCCGTCTGGCTTTAGAAAAAAATTTAGAATTCTTGAGCCGCAGTGTTGCGGGATACTTGAAGAAAGATGCGCGAGTACATTTTTTGGCAGCAGGCGAAGGGCCGCTTGAGGATATGACCAAAAAGATGTTTGACGAGCAGGGGATAGGGAAACGGCTGCATCTGACCGGCCCGCTTTTCGGGCAGGATTTAGTTGATTGTTATGATGCCATGAATATTTTTGCTTTTGCCTCTTTAAGTGAGACTCAGGGGATTGTTTTGGTTGAAGCGATGGCATCCGGCGTTCCGGTTGTGGCGGTTGATGCCCCGGGGGTGCGTGAGGTTGTTAAAGATGGTTATAATGGGCGGCTGCTCCCTGAAGAAAACCAGGATAATTTTATTGAGGCGCTCTCATGGTGCCTTATGCAGCCTGCCAGTGAATTTCAGCGGATGAAACAAAATGCCCAAGCGGCTGCAAAGGAATTTGCGGTTGATATTTGCGCGAAAAAGATGCTTAAGGCTTATCAAGAGGCCAGGGATAAAGAATATGCTTTGAATGATTGCAGCGACACTGTTTGGTACGCGCTTGCAAATCGCCTTAAAAGCGAGTGGGATATGTTTAAAAATATAATGCAGGCAGGCGGCGCGGCTATAGCGGATGCGGTAATTTTAAATAAACCGATTCTAAAGAAACCAAAAAAAATAAAAACCAGGGGTAACAGCGGCTATTTAAGTAACCGAAGCATATTTTAAAGGGTTTTTGTGATAAAAAAACTTACTTGAAAAACTAAATAGCACTTTCCAGAAGATCTATTTTTTTCATGGATCCACTTTTATAATCAGGTGTATGCTCTTTAATCATTAACATATACAGAGGATTGGATAAGAATTCAGCAATTATATCTTTCTCCTTTTTTTTCTTTTTCTTCTTGAAACCCGCTATTTCTAGTAATTCTCTTTCTTTTGAATCATATCCCAGCTGTTTTATTATCGATCGCATATCATCCTGATTTAGGCCGTTTGAGTCCTTTGCAGCCCCTGAGAAGCTGATATCAATAATAAGCCCGTCATCATTTCTTATCTGGTTCAAAAAGAAACGATTGAAGAAATCTGTTAAATCTGCCCTTTTTATCGGGATGTTATTTCTATCTAGAAACAGAATCGAGTAATGAAAATCTTTCTTTTTTTTTAAAAATGTTTTTGAACTGTTCAAATCAACATCTTCCGCCACAAAAGTTTTAAAAAATGGACGAAGGTATCTGGAAATATTTTTTATGCTATGCACAGGCCCGTCAAAAAAAATTCTATCGTCATCCTTATCACTGTGTGCCCCTAAATATATTTTGATCCCTTCCTGGTGATATAGTATCATCGCAATATCCCTAAGCAGGCTTGAGGAACGTATATGCAATATATGACCTGATTCAAAAAAATATCTCCAATTAAAACACTCAAATACATGTTGAAAGGGGGAGTGTTCCAGCACAATCTTTGCCGCAAGATTTTGCCTTGAAAAAAAATGATTTTCACCGGCAATACTATTTACAGGCATAAAAAATATACCGGATATTATTATCAAAATAAATGCTGTGAGTTGAATTAGTTCTTTTTTCATATTGCCCCTTAATACCTGGATTAGAAAATCGAAAAAGCTTACCACATAAATCTCAGGAATGCAAATATATCGAACTAAATATATCGAACTAAAGCCCCAACTCCTAGATAGAAAACACTTCTCCTTTGCTTATCAAACAGATAGGGGGAATTGTATTTGCGGATTTTAATTAGTCGATTTACAGGGATGTGTAAAAAT
Organism: Candidatus Omnitrophota bacterium; assembly: GCA_022013205.1. Lineage (GTDB taxonomy): Bacteria > Omnitrophota > Gorgyraeia > B26-G9 > B26-G9 > JAGLQQ01. Next base: position 6,561 of record JAKLQT010000272.1, read on the forward strand.
CGACTGATTACCTCGTAGACAGCCATGGACGGCTGTCGAGAATGCCTGTCCGCCAATCTTTATGGCGGAAGTAAATATAATTTCACCTGGCTGTTTGCCCCGATTTAACTCTTAAATAACTTTTTCACCTTTTAAGGGATTATTGCCGGCGGATTAGGAAGAGATGTTCTCTGGATATAAAATATGGTAAGTTGTTTGAAGAGCCAGGACTTAGGTGTAGTTAGGTGGAGACTCACTTGTGTCCCCCTATCTCTAGCCGGGAAATTTTTAGTTGGGATTTTTGTTTTTTAAAGATATAATATTGCTATCTTCAAGGAGAGCAATATTATGAGCGGTTTGCAAAAATGGTTGATTGTAGCAGCGTTATGGGTATTAGCGATGGGGATGCTGCTGCACCAGATCAGCAAGAGATTTGTAATTGAGTCCTATACCATGAAAAACAATGACGGCCTTGTTCAGACCGCGGGGTTTACCAAAAAAGACACCTGGACAGGCAGGTTATTCCTGAAAATGACATTGCCGGAAACAGATGATGCTAACTGGGTTGAAATAAAATAACTTATATCACAGGCCCTTTTGTTGATATTGACTTTATCCGCGGTTTGCGTTAAAATAAGCCTAGATTTAACACGTTTAAAGACTTCCCTGTTATATTACTTTTCTGAGGAATACCATTGGGTATATTTAAAGATTTTATAATCCTTGTTGTTGGAATTTTTGTAATTATAAAAAGTGCTGATTTGTTTACAAGCGCGGCTGAGGGAATTGCTCTTTTTTTTAAAATCCCGCGGGTTATTATCGGGCTAACTATTGTCAGTATTGCTACAACAACGCCGGAATTTGCGGTTTCCGCGTTATCTGCCAAGATGGGAGCAGGCGGAATTGCTTTAGGAAACGCGACAGGATCCTGCATGGCAAACATTGGACTGATCTTAGCTGCAGCAGCAGTTATCCGGACTTTGCACTTTGACCCCCGGCTTATAAGACAGGAGCTGGTTTTTTTGATCGGTTTTAGTGTCCTTGTTTTTTTGTTAATGCTGGACGGGGTGCTGGGTTTTTCCGATGGAATACTGCTTTGTGTGCTGATGGGAGCTTTTTTTAGTTATATAATCCTTCGAGAATTAAAGACAAAAAGCCGCGAAGGCCCAACACAGTTAAAGAGTAAATCAATTAATAAAGACGTTGTGAAATTTATTATAGGTTCAGCGGGGGTGGTAGCCGCGGCAAAATACGCGATTATTCCATCAGGTGTTGCTATAGCTAATTATTTTAAGGTTCCGGAAATCGTTGTAGCTGTTTCCATGATCGCCATAGGAACATCTTTACCTGAGCTGGTCACTGCGGTAGTTGCCAGCCTGAAGAAAATGGGAGAACTTGCCGCAGGCAATGTTATCGGCGCTAATATTTTAAACCTGCTCTGGGTGCTGGGAGTTTCCTCGATAATCAGGCCTCTGAATATTGACAGCCAGACCAAATTAGTAACAATGCCGCTTGTAATCGGTTTTGCGTTATTAATATTTTTGTTTACCCGCAAGAAACTTGTTTTACAGAGAGCGCATGGGTTTATATTGATGTTCCTTTATTCAGGCTATTTGCTCTATATTATTAAATTTGCATATAAATGAGCACATAACTTATACGACCAAAGGGAGAATAACTTATTGTGCGAATTTATCCCGAAGCGTACTGAGGAAATTATCGAAGAGAAGTTCCTCAGTGTTTACACGAGGGGCAAATGATGATTTTAAAGGAAAATACGACCAAAGGGAGAATAAGTTATTGTGCGCCCCTCAAAGATTTACCTTTAAGTTAATCTTTGAGCTGGTGTCCCCGTAGGGGGAATTTATCCCGAAGAATGCGTAAAAATTGTAGTGTAGAATTTTTGTTAAAGATATAAATAAAGAGAAAGGTTTTTAAAGTGTCTCAACTTGCATATGCCCGCAAATACCGGCCAAAGGATTTTGATGAAATAATCGACCAGGAGCACATTGCCACTACTCTGAAAAATGCCATTGCGCGTGACAACATTGCTCACGCGTATCTTTTTTCAGGGCCCAGGGGTATAGGTAAAACTTCGACAGCGCGTATTCTGGCAAAAGCGTTAAACTGCAGTAATGGCCCGACGCAAAAGCCCTGTAATAAATGTATTGCCTGCCAGGAGATAAGCGCGGGCAAAAGCCTGGATGTGCTGGAAATAGACGGCGCCTCAAACAGAGGAATTGATGAGATAAGAACTCTGAGGGAGAATGTAAAATTCGCGCCGAGTGCCAGTAAATTCAAAATATATATTATAGATGAAGTCCACATGTTAACGACTGAGGCGTTTAACGCGCTGCTTAAGACGCTTGAGGAACCGCCGGCGCATGTAAAATTTATTTTTGCGACTACCGAGCCGCAAAAAGTGCTGCCGACGATACTTTCCCGCTGCCAGCGTTTTGATTTTAGAAGGATAACAGCCGAAGGGATCATCAGCAAGCTGAAGCAGCTTATCAAGCAGGAATCAATTGAATGTGAAGAAGAGGCTTTGTACGCTATCGCTAAAAGCGCTGACGGCAGTCTTCGCGACGCGGAAGTTATCCTTGATCAGCTGAACAGTTTCAGCCAGAGCAAGGTTACCTTAAGCGCGGTCAGTTCTGTGCTGGGGCTTGTGTCCAAAAAAGCGGTTTTTGATATTGTAGATAAATTACAGCCGGAGCATATCGCGCAGAATTTGATAATGCTTAACGATCTTATCCGGGAAGGCAAGGATCCCTCGCAGCTGATAAGCGCGTTTATAGAGCATTTCAGGGACATGATGCTGATTAAATGCCAAAGCGAAAAACTGGTAACGCTGCCAAAAGAAGATAAAGAAAACATTATAAAGCAAAGTAGTAAATTTAAACTGGAAAATATTCTTTACTGCATTGCGGTGTTAATGCAGGCGCAGGAGCGCATGAAGCGTCAGGGTATGGGCAGGCTGCTGCTTGAATCAGCGATGCTTAAGTTGTCAAAGCAGCAGGAATTGCTGCCTGTCAAGTTACTGCTTGAAAAAGTACAGGCTTTAGAAGATAAGCTTAAAAAGCTGGGGCCAGGCTCTTTTGAAACAGGGGGCATCAGTAAAAGCAGCAAGCAGGTTGATTATCAAGAACCCAAGCCGGAAAAACCAATAAATAAGGCAGTTTCTTCTTTAGAAATTCCGCAGGTGAAGCCTGTAGAGGAAAGCTTTGCGCCCAGGAGTATCAAGGCAGAGCGGGAGAAGCCTTATGAGGCACCGCAAAGCGCTCTAATCACAGCGACGGAGCCAGCTGCATTAACTCTGGATTCTGTTTGGAGGATTTGGCCGAGTTTAATTAATCAGGTACGCAGGAAGAAGATAAACGTAGGCATGTATCTTGCAGAGGGCAAGCCGCTCAAGGTACGGAAAAATGTAGTAGAGGTAGGGTTTTTAAATGAATGTGAATTTCATCGGGAAAGCCTGATGGAGACAAAAAATTTAGAGATAATTGAACAGGCGGCAAGCAATATTTTAAATGTAAGGGTCAAGTTTGACCTGCTTGATTGCAAGGAGCTGCCTAAAGATAAAGAGGATGAAATGCCGGTTGAAGAGGAATCTTTTTCCTCAGGAGCTGATGATTCGCAGGAAGGGCAGGATTTTAATGATTTTATCCAATCGGCCATGGATGTTTTTAACGGCAGGATTGTCTCAACAAATGAATAAACTATAATGATCGGTTATACCAAATTTTTAGGAACGCTAATACAAGAGTTATCCAAGCTGCCGACCATAGGCCCTAAATCAGCAGAAAGGATGGCGCTGCATCTTCTGAAATCCTCGCCGCAGAGGTCCAAGGCGCTTGCCGAGGCGATCATCTTAGCCAAGGAAAAAACAAGGAAATGCAAGGCCTGTAACTATTTTGCCGAGGGCGACGAGTGTCCTATTTGCCGGAACAAGCAAAACAGGGATAAGGTGTTATGTGTGGTTGAGGATCCTCAGGACGTGATTGCCATTGAGCACACCGGAAGATACGCGGGGTTGTATCATGTGCTCTGGGGCAGGCTTTCCCCTTTAGATGGTACTGGACCAGAGGATCTGCCTTTAAAGCAGATGATATCGCGCATAAAAGAGGAAAATTTTCAGGAAATAATCATTGCTACCAGTTCAAATCGTGACGGGGAAACAACTGCGCAGTATTTAAGACAGATACTTACGCCTTTAAAAGTAAGAATCACGCGTATTGCCAGGGGCATACCTGTGGGCAGTAATATCGGGCATATTGACAAGGCTACTATTTCTGAGGCTTTCGAGGGGCGGAGGGAAGTTAGCGCTTGACAATAGGGTATATTCTTGCTAAAATTTTTGTTTACAATACATTATTCTAAAGAAAATTTTCCCCTTGAGGGGGAAGTAACCGTATACAGAGGTTAACCATCTACAAAGGAGATAGTATGAAAGCGTTAGAGGCAATTAAGCGAGGGGGCGCGGTATTTAAGGATATTCTTCCGCCAATGGCTATAATCTGCGTATTTAATTTTATAAGTGCTTTTGCAATGCTGATGCTTATCGGCCTTAATCCTACCCCGGAGAAGATAGCCGAGATTACCGGCCCGATGATTATAATATTTATCCTGATGCTGCTGGGGTGGTTTTTTATAGAAGGCGGGTTATTTTCATCAGTGATGTCTATTGTAAAGACAGGTACTCTTAATATGGGTGAATTTGTAAGCGATTGCTCCAAATATTTTGCGCGCCTTTTAGGCCTTAATGCTATCGGCGGCCTAATTACAATTTTATTGTGGCTTGCCGGTGCTTTTCTGACCGGGATATTCATAGCATTTGGCGGGGGAAATAATGTGTTTTTTAATATTCTCGGAGGCATTGTTTTGCTGCTGACGCTTATAGCTGCGGCTATTGCCGGAATGTGGTTACTTATAAGCCAGTATTTTACTGTCATAGACAATATCGGAGTGCGTGATTCTTTAGGCAAGGGTTTTTCCTTTGTAAAGAAATATTTCTGGAAGACGATGTTGTTTTTCTTCATACTGGTTATTTGCGTATTTGCTGCTTCATTTATTGTGAACTTTATCGCAACTTTGTTAGGCAATGCTATCAAAGGCATGGGTGCTGCTGCGATCAGCATTATCCTGACCTCTTTAGTTAATGGAGCGATGGGTGTATTTGCCGCGGCATGTATAATGACCTATATTTTGGGTGTGCTTCAATCTGAAGAACAGCCGACAGCAACAGCAGCAGAATAAAGCAGTAATTACGAGTTACTAATTACAAATTACGAATGAAGAATTAACCATTAATGATCAGTTTGAATTTTTAAAGCGGCAAGTTTTTGGTTTGCGGTTTTTAACCTATAACCTAGAACTAATAACTTGTCATTTGTAATTAATATGTTCCCCTGTAGCTCAGTTGGTAGAGCGATTGGCTGTGACAGAAATTGAGCAGAGAGGAAAAAGATGAAAGTTTGCCGAAGCGGGATACGCGAGCATATTCAGACAGGCGAGAGTATTTAATTGAAGCTGTAAGTAAGAGGCGTAATAAAGTGCGCCAAATGTCGATTGAATACAAAGGAAGCAAATGCCATAGTTGCGGATATGAAAAGTGTATAGATGCTTTAGAATTTCATCATACAGATTCTTCTAAGAAAGACTTTGGGATTTCCAGTAAAGGATACACAAGAAGCTGGGAAAAAGTTAAAGAAGAATTAGAAAAATGTATGTTGTTATGTGCGAATTGTCATCGAGAACTCCATGCTCAAATTGCAGCTTTTCCGAGAGATCGGGATTGAAAAAGCGGGCTAATTCAGGGAAGCCCTATTCTTTCTGAGATGAAAGAAGGGTAATCCTGAGCTAAGTCTATGATCCGAAAGGGTCATAGTAAATGTGCAGAGACTATATACCCGCTGCCCTAACGTAAAGTCGAGGGCAATGAGATAGTCCACTCCTGATAGTAATATTAGGGTTAAGTGTAACCAATTTGTCCGAGGTTCGAGTCCTCGCGGGGGAGCCAAATAAAAATCCGAACTTTTTCGGATATAGCCTTGACTATTTTTAGTAGTCAGGGCTTTTTATTTATGCTTACGTGTTATAAAACAATGAGTTAAAATATATGTTTAGTGGATGATTAGAAAAGTTCGGATATTATGGGTA
>JAKLQT010000273.1 GCA_022013205.1 Candidatus Omnitrophota bacterium
TTTAAAAATATTTTATCTGCAGGCGCATTATTCAAGCTCCGTAGATTTCTCCTGGGAAAAAATGGAAGAAGCTAAAAAAGCTTATGAAAGAATAGAAAGATTAAAAGAAAAATTAGAAAAAAATTACGGAGAAGTTGATACAAGCAAACTCGGAAAGAGCGGGGCAGGTAATATAGCAGAATATAGAGCTGCTTTTATTCAAGCTATGGATGATGATTTTAATATGCCAAAGGCTTTGGCAGTATTCTTTGATATGGTTTATGAGTGCAATAAGTTAATTGAGGCAAATGAACAGCATAAAGAGTTGATGCTTAGTTATGCTTTGTCCGTTATTAAGGAAATAGCCGAGGTTTAGTTTGACTTTTTTAAAACAAAAATCAAGTTCTTTATTAGACAAAGAAATAGAGGAAAAGGTCAATCTGCGCCTAAAGTATAAAAAAGAGAGAAATTTTAAAGAGGCCGATAAAATCCGGGGGCAATTGCAGGAGCTCGGTATTATAATCGAGGACACAAAAGAAGGGAAAACAACCTGGCGGATTAGCTAATCGCATTGAAGCGCGTTAAAGCCTTATGGTTCTTGACATCAAAAATTAAAAGTGTTATAATTTTTTTGTTATTTAAAAAGCATTAAATAGCTGGCTTTAAAAAGACTTTAATTAAAATACAGAAAAAGTAAGTGTATAAAGAAACCATTTAAAATACCTTAACAAGTGAGGTGCTGAATGAAGGGTGCATTGTTTAAAGATCAGATTTTATCTGAAAGAACGTAAAAATCTTGATATTCTTGAAGTTATCCGGCGTTATGGGCCTGTGACGAGAACAGAAATATCCCGAATTACAAAATATAATATTGTTACTGTTTCTAATTATGTAAATAATTACATAAAGAAAGATCTGGTTGTTGAAAAGGGGCTGGATATCTCAAGCGGAGGCAGAAAACCTACATTAGTTGAGCTGAATTCCAGAAATTGCTTTGTTATCGGTATCGATATCGGCCCCGCGAATATCATTGCTGCTTTGACGGATCTGTCTTTAAATATGATTACAAAAGTTAAAAAATCCCGCCCTAAAGAGTCGATGGAAGATGTTGTCAGTAAATCCATTGAATTAATTTATGAAGTTATTGAAAAATCCCAGATAGAAGCAAAAAAGATAAAGGGCTTAGGCATCGGTATCTCCGGCATTATTGATTCAAAGGCCGGTACTGTAAGAGATACAGATCCTAAACGCGGCAAAACAGCAGCTAATTATATCTCAATTAAGAATTTAATTGAGCGGGAATTCGGAATCCCTACTTTTGTAGGCAATGACGCGACAGTTGCCGCGTTTGGTGAAAAAAGAATCGGGCTTGACGCTGAAATAGAAAATGTGCTTTATATGTTTTCTGATGTCGGCTGCGGAATCATAATAAAAGGTGAGATTTATGCCGGAGCCGGCGGCAGCGCGGGTGAGGTGCAGCTTAACGTAGGCGGGGAAGAAGATGATTTAACCAAGGACTTAGGCCTTTTCCGTTCAGGAAGCATAAATCTTGGAATACTTGATTCAGGGGTGGCTGCTTTTAAGAGCGGTAAGAGCCCTAAAATAAAAGAACTTGCGCAAAATAAGGTCGAGAATGTTGATGTAGAAATAGTTATTGACGCAGCCAGGCAGAATGATCCTGAAGCGATACAAATACTTGAAAAAGCAGGGCTTAACCTTGGTGTTAGAATTGCTTATCTAATTAATTTATTCAACCCTGAGATTGTGATACTGGGCGGCGGGATGGAACGCGCGGGTGACCTTATATTGGAGCCCATAAAGAGGATGGTCAGAAGGCTTGCTTTTGAAGAGCCGGCCAGCATGGTAAGGATAATACCTTCCCGCTTAGGAGACAATGCTGTATCTTTAGGCGCGGCAAGTTTGGTTATTAGAGAAATATTTATTAACGCCTAGAAAATACTTGTAAGGACAGGGCCTACTCTGCCCGAATAAATATAAAAAAAGGAGAAAAATATGGATCGGGAATTAAAGTTCTTGAAAGTATCAGCTGTGATCTTTAAGGTTTTAGCCTGGATCTCTACGGTTTTTTTTATTATTGTCTCCTTCATTGTACTTTTGGGTGCAGGCGGGGATACCCCCCGTGCCGCGGGCATTATTTTTTTACTCGGCGGGGCAATATATTTTTTAATACTTTTTACCGCGGCTGAGTTGATAAAAGTTGTAGTTTCAATTTCCAATAAAGTAGACAGGCTTGGAGATTTACTCGAGGGAAAACCATCAGTATAATATTTTACTGTATAGGAAAGTATAAAAATACTTTCCTAATCTCCGCCTGATTTGCTTCGCAAATCAAAACGGCTGGGGCTGCGAAAATCGCCTATAACCGGCGATAAAAGTCATTGCCGAAGGCGATTTTCTTGACTCTGCCGTTGATTTTATCTAATTTCGCGAAAATCCCGATATATATAAGTGTGGGATTCTGCATTTTTTGACTTTTTCCGCAAGCCATTTGACAAGCCTAAAAAGGTGTGCTATACTTAAGTATACAAAGAAAAAAAGATTTTAAATTGTTTTAAAATGAAATAAACCGAAAGGGCAAACTCAAGGAAACTTGAGGGCTCCCGCCGATGGGCGGGACCCCGCCGCAATCAGGCAGGGGCAAAGCTACGGGTCTAAAGCTATAGCAAGGATCGCCGGGCGTATCGATAACGCGATAAGCAAGCTAAGACAGCCGAGCTGCCGAGTAACGCAGCTTGGCTTTTTATTTCAGGATGAAATGACCCTGAGCAGTGCATGGAGGCACGATGTCGAAGGGTAAATGAAGGATGAAATAATCCCGCAACTTACAGGATGTAAGGTTTTATGCGGGGTAAATTCAGGATGAAATAATCCTGGTGAATAAGAAGTAAAACAAAGCGGCTGTAACACTGTAAAACTATAAAAAGGAGAGTAATGGGCAAAAATTTATGGCTTAAAATAATAGTAGTTATTATTATTCAGGCTTTGCTCCTGACTCAGGTAGACTTTGCTCTGGCTTCTATATATCAGAGTAAGGATACTTTTAGAGAAGCCGCGCTTAGATTTCAAAAGATTACAACAAAATCAGCAAGTCTTGTTATTGGTATTGGATGTGTGGAGTTAGCGTTTAGCAATATCCATCTGCCGCGTTTTAGCCTGAACAATCTGTTTAGCCTGCTCAAGGGCAGCAGCTCAACGCAAGCTGAAATTAGCAGAACAGGTACGTCTTTCAATCTTAATAATGAGTTTTATAAAGCGTTGGTTTGTTTATTTGATAACAGCAATCTTGGGGCAAATATTCTGCTTGGTTATAATATTACGCAGGATGTAAGGAAAATAATCGCGAGAGCACGCGTGGAAGAATCAACCGGGCCTCCGATTGCTAACGCACAGTTGAGATATTTTTTACTAAACCGAATTGTTTAAGTTTAACAGTTCGGTTTTTCTTTTCAGGATGAAATGACCCTGAGCAGTGCAGGAAGTGCGATAGTCGAAGGGTAGATGAAGGATGAAATAATAAGGAAATGAACAAAATGAGCGAAAAAAGACGATATATCAGACAGGAATTAAAATATTCGTTACAAATAAAATCATTAGCAATGGACGGGGTACAATTCATGCGTAATTCGTTTTCTAATAATATCAGTGAGATAGGATTAGGGATAACGTCGTTCGATTTTTTCGCGGTAAATGAAAAGGTTCATTTACAGTTGTTTTCCTCTGCCTGGGTACACTTGCTTGAGATTATCGGCAAAATTGTGTGGATTAAGAGATTACCTTTTCAGGATCGTTATAAAATAGGTATAGAATTTGTTGATACAGCTGAAAGCTTGAAGCAAAGGATAAGAAGCATGATGAACAAGAGTGAATCTTGTTCTGAAAGGAATAACTATGAAGTTTAAA
>JAKLQT010000274.1 GCA_022013205.1 Candidatus Omnitrophota bacterium
GGATCAATTTAAGCGCAGCATGCCTGCTGTTTGCAAAAAGCAATATAATCTTGAGTAAATTGCGGCAAAAATTTTTCCTTTTATTTATTGCCTTATTAGGCAGCGCAGGCATATTCTTATACATCAGGTTTATCCCGAATCTGCATGCAAACTCGATTAAAAAACAGTGGGGCAGCTTTAATGTTGTAGATTACAAGAACTCTGTTTACGGTAATATTACCGTGATCAAACAGCATGAACAGTATGCCTTCTATTATAACGGAATGCCTTTTATGCACATACCGATTCCGGACATAGTTTTCACAGAGGACCTGGTTAATTTTACGCTTGGCGCTCAAGAGGCGCCGGAAAACATCGCTGTTATCGGCTCAGGCCTGGGTGGTATTATCAATAATATACTGAAATATCCCATTAAGAGTGTTGATTACGCGGAACTTGACCCCATGGTTATAGAAATGGGAAAAAAATATTTAAGCCCGCTTACTGAAAGCGAACTTGGCGACTATAGGCTTAAAATCCATAATACTGACGGAAGATTATTTTTAAATCAAACAAATGGACGTTTTGACGCGATAATCCTAAACTTGCCCCCGCCTTCAACTTTAATCATCAACCGCTTTTACACCCGAGAATTTTTTGAGCTTAGTTACAGTAGGCTCAAAAGCAACGGGATATTCTGCTTTTCACTGCCAGGGTCCATCAGCTATATTTCCCGCGAACAAGCTGATTTGAATAAATGCCTGCTTGAGACTATTAAGGGCGTATTCCCTTTAGTTTTTGTCATTCCCGGCAATGCCAATATATATATTGCCTCGAAGGATAAACACTTTAAGCTCAAAGGGGAAATAATCGCGGAAAATCTAAAGCAAAACCGGATTAAAAGCAGTCTGTTCACAGATTTCTATATCAACGAAAGGCTCGATCCTCAAAAACAGAAATGGTTTATGCGAAGCATTAAAAAAAACCGCGTCAGGCAAAACAAGGACATGGAGCCGGCTGGAGTCTCTTATACACTCAGGTCTTGGAATGCCTTGTTCTCTCCTGAGCTTCATGATAGTTTTCGCAAATTAAGAACAAACGCCGCGACAAGCGGTAAAATATTTATGCTTCTTGCGATAGTATTTCTAGCCCTGGGCATTAAATATTTTCGCTCAAAAAAAGATAATATTATTCAAAGCACTCTTATTCCCCTTCTGGTATTTGTAAGCGGCTTTACAGGCGTTTCCCTAAATCTTATTATTTTGCTTTGCCTTCAGACATTTTATGGATACGTTTACCTGCATGTCGGATTATTAATAAGCAGCTTTATGATCGGATTAACCTCAGGAAGCTTTATAATGGCCAAAAGGCTCATAAGTTCAACAGCACAGCTTAAAACATTGCTACAAACAGACACTATTTTCGCGGCCTTCTGCTTAGGCTTGTATGGGCTTGTAAGAATATTGCAGCAAATAATCCTCAGCGGTGTATACTTACATGTAATTCTGGGGATTCTGGCTTTTTTATCTATAACTTGCGGATTTTTCGTGGGGTTTGAATTTCCTCTGGCCAACAAACTTTATCTTGAAAAAAGCGGACGATCAAAAAGCAAACCAAACATTCTCTACGCCGTTGACATTCTCGGTTCCTTTACCGGAGCCATACTCATCTGTGTACTGCTAATCCCGCGATTGGGAATACTAGCCACAATCATCCTGCTCTTTGGGTTAAAATCAGGCCTGTTGTTCATGTTTAGGGCAGCAACAAATAATCACACAAAGAATGACGAAAAATGCGATTGGTAAGATTATTGTTGAAGAGTGCAATTGCTATACATAAAGAGCTTGGCCCTGGCCTTCTTAAAATTACTTATGGATTAAAAATAAAAAATTCTGTGTTCTTTGCGGCTTTATGTGAACATAAAAAATGGGTCATTCTTAATTAAGTTGAATTATTTTCTATAACTTAACTATTTGGTAGTTATTAGAACAATTAAGAATACCCCATGATTACACAGATTATTAAAAGATTACAGAGATTAATTCCTATTAGTATATCAATGCAACCAGGTTCTTTCGTTCAACTTAAACAAGAAAGAACCAAAAAAATTATCACTATGCGTTGCGTCCCTATTTGATTTATTAAACAAACATTATTTGATCACTGTAATCAGGCCGGCTGGTTTTTTCAGCAGCCCCTATCTTACTCTTTGGCTTTCAGGAAGCGCTTTCGGGTTTTCCAGCACCACTGTCAGCAAGCCGATTCTATCAAGAATTTCAATCAATGGATCAGGATCAAGTTCTTCAACATTAACCATTCTCTTGATGTCCCAAACACCACGAGCGATAAGCATGGCTGTAGCCACCGGCGGAACGCCGGCCGTATAAGAGATAGCCTGAGACTCCACTTCCTTATAACATTTAGCATGATCACAAGTGTTATAAATAAAAACTTCTCTTTTTTTACCGTCTTTAGCCCCTTTAACAAAATTCCCTATACAGGTTTTTCCTGTATAGTTGGGCGCGAGCGATAAAGGATCAGGCAATATTGCCTTGATAACTTTTAGCGGGACAACCTCCACTCCTTCAGCAGTTTTGATAGGCTTTTCCGATGTCAATCCCAGGTTTGTCAAAACAGAAAAAACGTTTATATAATGATCGCCAAACCCCATCCAGAAACGAATACTGTCAGCATCTATATATTTTGAAAGCGAATGCAGTTCGTCGTGTCCGTTCAAATAAACAGGCTGAGGACCGACAACAGGAAAATCATATACCATCTTAATTGAATGCACTTTTTCCTCAACCCATTTTCTATCGATCCACGTCCAGACTTTTTTGAACTCACGAAAATTTATTTCCGGATCAAAATTTGTGGCAAAATACTTTCCATGATTACCGGCGTTGACATCCATTATGTCTATTGTCTCTATCTTATCAAAATAATGCTTTAGGGCTAAAGCGCAATAAGCATTTACGACTCCCGGATCAAACCCCGCCCCCAGGATTGCTGTTATACTTTTTTGTTCGCACTCATCCTGTCTTTTCCATTCGTAATTAGCATACCAAGGCGGGTCCTCGCAAACCTTATTAGGCTCCTCATGAATAGCTGTATCAATATAAGCGGCTCCTGTCTGGATGCAAGCCTCAAGCAAAGGCATGTTTACATATGATTGAGCAAGGTTAATAACTATCTGTGAATTGGTTTCTTTTATCAGCTTTACCGCCGCAGGGATATCAAGAGCATTAAGAGCCTTAGAATAAATCTTACCGCCAGGGTCTTTTAAATGCTTTTTTCTTTTTACGCTCTCAATAATAGCATCGCATTTGCTCTGCGTTCTTGAGGCAATGCAGATATCTCCCAGGATATCATTATTTTGCGCGCATTTATGTGCCGCTACATGCGCGACTCCCCCTGCCCCGGCAATTAATACATTCTTCCTCATCCGGCCCCTCTCCTCATTTATAGAACAATGTGAATATAAATCACTTTTCGTTTTAACTTTGCCAACTAATCCGGAAAATACCGCAAGAAATTTGGTTCTTTCTTAATTAATGTGAGCCTTAGAAAAGATGATGGGTAAATTTTTAAGCGCATTCACCAATTTAGGCAAATATACGTTATGTTTTTGGGTACCCTTTTGGGCGCGAGGACTGTCTGACCCGCCTTGGCGGGGAGTTCCACAGCGCCAAAAACATGGCGTAGATTTGCCGGTCCCGCTGTTTTTTAGCGAGAAAAATTGGTGTTGAGCGTAAAATTTATCCATCATCTCCTCACCAAATAACTTATACAATTTTTATCACCTTATTAACGAAAGAGCCAAAAATTTTCCGATTGCCTGCGCCGCGGAGTATTTCCACTGAAATTATGATAAGCTGTCTAAAAAATCTTTGTATTCAAACTCACGAACCAGTTCAATTTCTCCGCTAAGTCTTTTTACCGCGATTGAAGGCATATTTAGCCCGTTGAACCAGTTTTTTTTAACCATAGTATACCCCGCTGCATCACAAAATCTGATGATGCTGCCTATCTTTAGCCTGTGTTTAAATCCATAACTGCCGAAAACATCTCCAGCTAAACAGGATCGGCCGGCGATAATATATTTAAAACGCCCGCGAGCGTTCTCCTTTATTTTAGCATTTATGCGGTAAACCAGCACGTCCAGCATATGCGCCTCTATGGATGCATCAACAATGGCAATATCCTTTTTATTATGAACAAGATCAAGTACTTTTGTAACAAGCTCCGCCGACTCGGTAATGGCGCTTTCACCCGGCTCAAGATAGACCTGAATCCTAAAACGATCGCTGAATTCCCTTAATTTTTCAGAAAATTTCTCTACCGGATATCCGGCCTTGGAAAAGTAAAAACCTCCCCCCAAGCTTACCCACTTTAATGATTTAAGAACACTCTCGTAATTACGGCCGATAAAATCCAGATTTTTGGAAAAATTTCTGAAATTATCATTTTCACAGTTAAAGTGAAACATTACCCCGTCTATTGAACCCAGCTTACTCTCCAGAGCTTTTTTATCGGTCACGCCCAAACGGGAAAATTTGCAGGCAGGGTCAGCCAACTCAAAACTTGAATAACTTATAAGCGGGTTGACCCGCAGGCCAATATCACATTTTCGGCCGTAACGTGAAAACCTTTCCAGCTGTGATATAGAATTGAAGATCAGTTTATCCGCAAACCGGCTTATTTCCCTGATCTCTTCCTGCGCATAGGCCACACAATATGCGTGGACTTCCTTTGAAAACTTTTCCTTTCCCAGCCGCGCCTCATACAAAGAACTAGAGGCCGTCCCGTCCATATATTGCCGCATCAGGCCAAAAACGGACCAGGTTGAAAAACACTTAAGCGCAAGAACAAACTTAGCACCGGAAATATCTCTAATACGCTTAATTGTTTTCAGGTTTTTTAAAAGTTTTTTCTCATCAATAAGATAATAAGGTGTCTTTAAGCCCATCTTTAGTTCTCACAATAGGCACTCTGCTGCAAAACGCACATAGGTATTAAACGCTTAACTCACTTTTACGGCCAAGTGCCTGGGCGTTCGCCTTACCTGTGCATCTGCGCATGTTGCAGCAGCGCCCAATAATACGCGTTTTATTATATATCTTCAGCAGAAAATTCATCAGGTTTAACTAACGGTGCATTTTAACATAAAACCATTGCATTTCAAAGAGATTAAAAATATTCTGTATAAACACAAAAACAGCAGATTATTTCTGCTGTTTTTGTTAACTGAATAGTATTTTATATTATTAAGTTTACTTACTCTATCGGACAAGAAATCGGAATTTTACTCTTTTTGCCCTAAAAAATTCTTTTGTGAATTTCTTAGCCAGAACATGGTCATAAGCCTTGCAGGAAAAGATATTTATATACGCTGTCTTCCAGTAATCAGAAAAATGCCCGGTGATAGAGCTTGTTTCGATCAACTGCACCAGGGAATACCCCTTTGTGAACATCTCTTTTTCTCCGAAATAAGGCAATAGTGTTTCGCCATACTGCTTCATCTTGATAAGCTTGCAAAGCTCATCTACATACTGCTTAAGCTTCTTGTTCGAAGTGATTACATCAGCGTCGCACTCAAACAAATCCAACACCAGTTCATACCCAAATATTTTTTTTTCTTTTTTCTTCATTCCAGTGTCTTCCTCACCTAGTTTTAGACTGCCCGACAAAACCAGCAATCCCCGGGTTAAAGTAATTTGTTCTTATCGGAGCCTTTACAGGCATATTTAAAAGAGACAATATTCCTGCTCTGAAAAATAAAGCAAAAAAGATACCCGCTTCATCGCATATAGATTTGATCTTTATTATAAAAAGGAGAAAACAGCGTTTGCCGGTTTCCCGCTTGCAAATATTCAGCTGGGCAACCGGCTGTTTAATGAGGCTATTTTTACCGCGGTATTTGTGGTTATGCTTTTTGTTCATTCTCTTTTTATAAGAATCCCCTCTTTCAGCAATTTGTTAGACTATACCTTGCTGATTAATATTAAATCAAAAATTTCAGATTTTGCAAGAAAAAAATAAAAAAATTAAAATGAATCCGTATTGTAGATTATCCCTAAAAAAAAAGCAAGCAAATAATTATTTTTTTAAATAAGGTTTCCTGGAAATAAAACAGGCCTGGTAATAATTATTACCAGGCCTGTTGGATATTCAGGTTTACAACTTAACTACATTTACTGCCTGCTCGCCTTTAGGCCCCTGAGTGATCTCAAACTCAACATCCTGCCCCTCTTCCACAGTCTTAAACCCCTCTCCCTGTATCGCGCTGTGATGCAAAAAAATATCATTTCCTTCTTCTGTTGTAATAAATCCATAACCTTTTTTATTATTAAACCATTTAACTTTTCCTTTTGCCACTATTCTCAAGCCTCCTTTTTATTAAACAAACACAATTAATACTTCTATTAAAAAACCGCAACATAAGCATTCTTTTAACTTGCGGTATATTGTCATAACCTGCTTGTTCATTTGGATTTATTGTACTTAAAAAATTTATTTGTGTCAATAAAATTATAAAAAATAATCAAAAATTTCTACTTTGGCAAAAGCACCACTTTTAGCGTGACCCGCTCACCATCCTGCCAGGGCCAAAACATGGCAATAATTGTATTCTCCGGGAAATCCTTTTTATAAAGCGTCTGTTCGGCAAAAATTCCGCCATATTCTCTTGTGATCTGCGTATCCTCAGCCGTCGGGTTGATGCCCGCCGGGCTTACAGGCGCCCCGAGTATCTCATTAAAAATCGCAGACCATTTGGATATTTCGCTTGTGTACATAACGATTTCAGCATAATTATCACTAACTGTGCGCAGTTGATATATTTCAAATTTCTTGCATTTTTCAATAATTTCTTTGATTACCATTTAAGTTTCACTTATCCTGCTTCTATTATGCCGAATATACAAACAACCTCTTGTTTATTATATACTAAAAAAGTATTAATTACAAATCAGGCTATTTTATCGCAATATTTTAGTAAAACGAAACTTTTCAATAACCCTATTCATCGCTTCTTTGGTAGTTGTGCGCATTACCTCTTCGCGTAAAGGCCTTATACCGGTTACCCCCTTTGTGTACCATACATAAAATTTGCGGAACCTGATCACGCCCATTTTATCGCCAAAACATTCTATGGATAAATCAAAATGTCTTTGCATTGCATCGGCAATTTCACCAATGGCAGGCCGTTTGAGCAAAATCCCTTTCACCAGATACGCATAAATCTCTTTAAATATCCAGGGGTTACCCAGCGCCCCCCGGGCGACAAGCAGCCCGTCACAACCGGTCTCATCAAACATTTGCTTGGCACGTTTAGCATTCAGAATATTACCGCTAGCAATAACAGGAATCTTTAATCTCTTTTTTATGCATCCGATCGCTTTGTAATCAACTTCTCCTCTGTATCCCTGAACTTTTGTCCTTCCATGCACAAAAATAGCATCTATGCCAGCATCCTGTGCGCACATTGCAATGTCACCGGCAGAATCCGTATTATCCCAGCCAAGCCTGATCTTAACACTTACAGGAACAGGGGATTCCTTTACAATGATTTTAAGTAATTTTTTCAATTTGCCGGGACTTTGCAGGAGCCCTGCTCCTTCGCCTCGGCTTGAAATTTTTCGTACAGGGCAAGCAGCATTAAAATCTAAAAGATCATATTTATATTTATACTCATTGAGCCTCTTTAACGCGCTTTTAACAAAATCCTCTTCTTTGCTTAAAAGCTGCACCCCCAGAGGATGGTCCATTTCATTTGTCCGCAACAATTCCCTGGTCTTCTTACTCTCATAGCTTAAAGAACGCGCATGGATCATTTCGAGAAAAGCATATTGAGCGCCGAATTCACGGCTAATAATCCTAAAGGGGAGCGAACTGATTCCAGCCATGGGAGCTAAAATAAGCGGGAACTTTGAATTTAATTTTTTTTTAAATGTCATACTATTATATTAATTTACAATCCCCTGAATATTTCCGGTTTTAATCTTATCTTTCCGCTTATTGCTTTTTCAAGCATTTCAAGCAAGTGACCTTTATCACGCGGCAAAATTCCCTCTTGAGAAAGATAATTTGAAGCGTGATTAGAACGGAATATTGTTTTTTTAAGTTCCAGGCCTTTTATTATCTCATAGCTCTGCTTTAATAATTCCTGGGGCTCAAGTTCCTGGAACTTGCCGTTGTCCGCTTGCGCATAAAGAGGTGTCCCCGGTATCAGCATAAGGCAAAGAAAGGACAGATAATGCGGCTGCATTTTATTGATTGCTTTTATCGTATCGCGCGCATGCTCCTTAAAATGTCCTCTGCCGCCAAGCCCAAGCAATACAATCACCGAGGCCTTAATCCCTATTTCCTGCGTTCTGTTGACAGCGGTTATCATTTCATCAACCGTTGATTTTTTTTTGCACGCGTTCAATATATCCTGGTTGCCGCTTTCAAGTCCGATGTATAAAAGTTTAAGCTTATTATCAAACAACTCTTTGAGTTCTTCGTCGCTGCGGATGGTAATATTATATCCGTTGGCGTAACTGCTGATTCTTCTTATGCTGGGGATATGTTCTTGCAGCTTTTTTAATATTCGAACAAGCTTCCTGTTCGAAACAACTAAGGCATCACCATCAAGAAGAAAAACCTTTCGTGTGCACGGATAAACAGCAGCCCCCTGCCTGATATCATCATATATTTCCTCCTCATCCTTAACTTTGAATTCCTTATCCTGATACGCCCCGCAAAATGTGCAGTAATTTGACGAGCATCCTGTAGTTACCTGCAGGAGAAAACTGGATGATTCCGAAGGAGGCCTGATCGCCGGTTCAATAATAGGCACTATAGATAATCCTTTTTTCTCTGGATACAATAAGGCAGGTCATGTTTTATAAATATTCTCACAATAATTAATCAATGTTTAGGCGAAGAAAAACATATTTGGAAATTTTCTGCCGGCTCTCTTCATCTATTTCGATAAATTCATTAATTTATCAGCAGAAGACAACAACTAAACTTATTCTCTATAGCCATCATCACCCATATCATCGTATTCTTTATCGTTATTGTCTTCGTAAAAGCCTTTGTAACTTCCGTTACTTACCTCTAATAACTCTA
>JAKLQT010000007.1 GCA_022013205.1 Candidatus Omnitrophota bacterium
ATCGCAAGCGTATCTGAAAGAAAAGATTTCTTATCTAGATCGGCTATATTAAATCCGTGCGTATTCTTACTAAGGAAATTTCTTAAAGTTTTAGTTAAAAAAGTCTTATTCATACCCTCTGGGTTTGCATCATGAATTTGGCGAAGTATTTCCAAAACCTGCTGTTTCAGGATGATAAGTTCTTCATTATGCACAGGAAATTTCTCGAAACTGCCGCCATAAATATTACTTTTTGAGAACATGTCCATTAAAATATCTCTAATATTTTTCTTAGGGAACCAGCCTTTCAAGTCCTCAAGGAATAGATACTGTTTTAAAAAACTCTCAAATACTTCTTTTATGTTTTCATCATACGCGGCTTTATCAATGCTCTCATCAAGCGCATAAGTGACATACGCTGAATAGTCTTCTTTTATCCTGAAATTAGCCGATAATTTCAGCTCAGACGCACAGCCTGATAAGATAACATTGATAAAGCTGTCAATGTTTTTAACCTGGAAAAAGTTGTAATGGAAGATTATATGATCAATTATAGCGAATGCTTTTTTGCGGACAGCCTCTTCTGGAAGCCCTACAGCATTTAAAAGATCTTGTTTTTCCTGTGAACTGGAAAAAGCATTTAGCGCGAATTTCTTTAGCTGTTCTAATATCCGCTCCCGCATCTCTCTCGTAGCCTTATGGGTAAACGTAATCGCCAGTATATTACGCAGCGGAATTTCATCCGGCCTCAGATTTGAGTTGATCAGCAGTTGGATATATCTTTTAGCCAACTCATATGTTTTGCCTGAACCGGCAGACGCTTCAACGATTTTTACCTCAGGGAATATTAAGTTAGAAGTATGGGATTGATTCATAAAAAATATGGTTCTTTCTTAATTAAGTTAAAATTTGGGAGAGATGATGGGAAAATTTTTAAGCGAATTCACAAATCTAGGTAAAGACACGTTATGTTTTTGGGCACCCTTTTGGGTGCGAGGACTGTCTGAGCCCCGCCGCATTCTGGCGGGGCGAGTTCCACAGCGCCAAAAACATGGCGTGCATTTGCCGGTCCCGCCGTTCTTAGGCGGGAAGATTGGTGTTGAGCGTAAAATTTATTCATCATCTCCTCATCACTTCACTTACACAATTTTTATCAACTTATTTACGAATGACCCAAAAATATTATATCAAATTTAAAAAAAAGACCAGCAGTAACTATAACTCTTCTAAATTTAGGCTGTTGCGATTTAACATAAGGCTACAGAAGTTTATCAATCCTGCTTAGGCAAGTCAGAGATTCGCTCAAAACCCTTCCAGTCATGCAAATAAGGCTTTTTGCGTCTTGTTTTAAAAAAAAGCGGTATATCAGTAAAAAGAAGGAAAATGCTCGGGACAATAAAAAGCGTAAAAACCGTAGAAACAGATAGCCCCCCAAGAACAGTGATCGCCAGAGGAGCCCATAAACCAGCACCCTCTGTTCTATCCAGGGCCATGGGAAGAAGCCCAAACAATGTAGTGCATGATGTCATCATTATCGGACGCAGCCTGTCTAATCCCGCGAGCATAGCCGCTTTGTATCTGTTTGTCTTTTTTTCTCTCAAAAAATAGTTTATCCTGTCTACAAGTATTATCGCGTTATTGACCACAATGCCGGCTAACATAATAATTCCGATAAATACAGACACGCTCTTAGGCTTTCTGAATAAAGAAAGGGCCATGGTAACACCTATAAGAGCAAGCGGGACTGAAGAAAGGATTACAAGCGGCTGCATAAAAGAAGCAAACAAGGATGCCAAAACCATATAGATCAAGGCAATGGTGACCCAGGTAACAAATATAAGCTCACTTTTGCCTTTGATCATTTTTTCATAATCACCGCCGAAGCGATAGTAATAATTCTTGGGCAGCTTCATTTCAGAAAGTGATTCCTGAACAATAGCTACTGATTGCGCAAGATCGTATTTAGACATTGTCGCGCTTACTTCGATCATTCTTTGTTTATTTTTGCGCCAGATCTCAGTCGGCCCCTCACCCGGTTTAAACTCAGCCACCTGTTGAAAATAAATCGTATCGCCTTCGGATGTAACCAAAGAAAGCTTATGTATATCATCAAATGTTTTTCTATCCTCACGGCGCAGCCTGGCGATAGTTTCGACCTGCTTAGACTCTGAATGAAATCTTGTCGCTACCAAACCTCTCATTTTCGCGTGTACTGTATCGGATATCTCTGAAACACTAAGCCCCCATTTTGCCGCTTTGGATTTATTAACCATAGCCAAAAGCTCCGGGCGCTTTTCTCTCATTCTTATTTTTACATCCACAAATCCGGGGATAGACCCAACCCGTTTTGAAACATTAGCTGCGATTTCACGCAGCGTATTATAATCATAGCCATAAAGCTCGACATGTAATTCTTTAGCAGACATACTTTGCGGTTCTTCAAAATAAATAAAAGCATTTGGAATTTCCTTAACCCTTTCTCTTAAATAATCGATTACTTCCTTATTCGATCGTTCCCGTTCAGAAAGAGGGTACAGCTTTACAAACACCCTGCTTGACCACGGCTTAATCCGGCTTGAAAGCGTCTTCACTTCAGGAACTTCTGCTAAAATTTCTTCAACCTGTTTGATCACCTGATCAGAAATATCCAGTTTTGCGCCTGTGGGAAGCTCTACAAAAATCGTAAATTCATTTTCTTCTGTTTTACCTAAAAATTCCATTCCCAGTTTTTCAGTAAAAACATAGAAAGATATTCCAAAGATACAAAAGACCGCAATAACCATGTAAAGGCGAAACCGCAGTGCCCTTCCCAGTGAATTCCTGTATATGTTATGTAATGATTTCAATAGTCTATTGCTAAGCGCCGGACGCTTCGCTTGCTCATTCTCCTCTTTAATTTCGTAGAACCAGGTTTCGTCCTGCTCCTTCTCCCGGGGCGGCTTTTCCATTTTCTTTTTCCCAAAAAAAGCCGATAAAACAGGCACAAGAGTAATGGCAACAAGCAAACTCGCGACCAGCGCGTAAACAATTGTCATTGCCAGCCCTTCGTACAACAATCTTATCTCTTTATTGACAAAAATAAACGGGAGAAAAACAATTACCGTAGTCAGAGTTGAAGCAAATATCGCCAGCCACATTTCTTCCGCTCCCGAAATTGCCGCTTCTTTACGGTCAAGCCCCTGCTGACGTTTTTTAGAAATATTATCCAGAACAACAATAGCGTTATCAACAAGCATACCGCTGCCCAGAGCTAATCCGCTTAAGGTCATTATATTAAGCGTTAGCTTTTGAAAAAACATCATGAAAAAAGTACATATAATTGCTGTAGGGATAGAAATACCTATAGTAACCGTTGAACTGACATCCCGTAAAAAAATCCAAAGCACACATATCGCCAGGAATCCTCCAAAGAGCAATGAGCTTTGAACATCCTTTACAGCTTTGCGGATAAAATCTCCCTGATTGTAAACCGGGATAAGACGAATCCCTCTTTTTGAAAGGTTTTCCTCCTTTTTGAAAGCCTCGATCTCTTTTATAATTGAATCCGTCATTTTAAGAGTATTCGCCATGCTTTCCTTCTGCACATAGACGGATACGGTCGGAGCAAGATTAGTGCGGGAATAGCTTGTTGCCTCCAGGTAAGAATCTTTCACTTGAGCCAGATCTTTTAAACGTATTATTGTTCCTGATTCAGTAGCAGCAATACCGATATTTTCGATATCCTTCATGCTTTTAAATTCGCCGATTATCCTGACTAAAAATTTATCCCGGGTTCTCTGAAACTCACCGGCAAGCAGATTTAAATTGTTTGCGCCTAAAACATTTATTACTTTGTTTATGGGCATTTTATAAGCATCCAGCTTTACCTGCTGAATTTCAACAAGGATCTTTCTTTCTCTCCTCCCTCCGATTTCGACATCAGCAACGCCGTTTATACGTTCAAGTCTTGTCTTCAGGCTCTCATCTACTATCATACCCAACATTTCGGGGGTATAACGCTTACCTCCGGTCATTGCCAGGATCATAACCGGAACGTCTGAATACTCATATTTAGCAATAACCGGCTTTTCTATTTCATCCGGCAGATCATTTTTTACCCTGGCAAATTTTTCTCTTACCTCTAAAGCGGCAAAATCCATATTTGTCCCTGGCTCAAATTTTATAACGATAGTAGCGCTGGCCTCTTCCGAAGTAGATTCGATGCTGCGCACATGGCTGACTGAAGAAACCGCCTCTTCAATAGGACGGGTTATTCTTTCTTCGATTTCAACCGGAGGGATACCGCCGCGGACATTTATAAAAATAGTGACATTACCGAAACTGGTATTAGGCATAAGTTCTACAGGCAGTTTTCCCAGAGAAACCAGGCCTATTATTAAAGCTCCTAAAAAAATCATGAGGATTGTTATCGGCCGGTTTACCGAATTTCGCGGTAGGCTCATTTTAGTCTTCCTTCTCCTCAGCCAGAGAATAAACCTTATTCGGGCCTTGGCCCAAAGACTTTATCAAATTATTTGCCGCCAACTCCTCAAGCTCCCTGTCAGCAATAGGTAACGTAACCTTAAACTTAATAACATATTCAAGCCGGGTAATCTTACCTGTTTGCCTGATAAAATCAAGTGCTTGAAGCTGGCGCTGATTCAATTCCTTTTTAACCTCCTCACTCAAGTATTCATCCTTTTTAAGTTCTTCCTGTCCCAGAGATTCTTCTATTTCTTCCGGCTGCTTAGATTCAGTGTCAGTTGGCTTTCTGCTCATCAAATGCGATACATCAATTTCCTCGATAATAGTCAACTTAGGCTGAATCAAAAGACGCTCCTCTTTATCTTCTTTTTCAGCCCTGAAGAAACTAATTACCCCCTCTTTAATGCTCTCTAGAATAATATAAATACAGGGAACGATAAAAAGTGTAAGAAAGGCAGCGCTTGTCAATCCGCCCATTACGGTTCTGGCCATAGGAGCGCGCAGTTCGGACCCCTCTCCCAGGGCAAACGCCAAAGGCATAAGCCCGAAGATAGTTGTTAATGAGGTCATTAAAATCGGCCTTGCTCTAACCCGGCTGGATTGAATTGCCGCTTCAAAAATTCCCAGTCCCTGCTTACGGGCAAGGTTCATAAAATCAATCAAAAGAATTCCATTATTAACAACAATTCCTCCCAGCATAATAAATCCTAAAGCGACTACTACGCTCAGGGGAGTCTGAGTCAAAAACAATGTCCAGCTTACCCCGATCAAAGATAACGGAACAGTAAACATGATTATGAACGGCTGTATTAGGGATTCGAATTCAGATGCCATGATCATATAGACAAGCACTAAAGCCAGGATAAGCGCAAACCGCAGGCTTTTAAAAGATTCTTCCATTTCCTTATTTTCGCCGCCTATCTCTATACTGTAATTCTGCGGCAGTTCTTTCTTGATATTTGCGATAACTGCCTTTGTTTCCTCAACAACCTCGTTTAATCCGCGCTTATAAATATTAGCGCTTACAAACACAACTCTCTGCTTGCTTTCCCTTTTGATTTCAGTAGGCCCCTGGCCCTTAGTCAGATAAGCCAGCTGGTCTAAAAATATATGCACGCCTAAAGGAGAAAATACAAGCAGTTTGCCGATTTTTTGAAAATCTCCTCTATCTTCTTCCCTTAAACGCACCCGCACATCAATTTCGCGGCCTTCTTCCTTGAATTTTGTAGCTATATACCCGCGAATTCCCGCTTGCGCTACAGCAGAGACCTTGTTAACATTAAGCTGATACAGGGAAGCTCGGTCTTTTCTAATATTAATTTTTACTTCCGGGCTTGGCGGGGTCAGGCTGTTCTTAACACCGTAAACTCCCTCTATTTTTTCAAGCTGCTTTTCTATCTCCATTGCCGCCGGGATCATAATATTCTCAAGGTCAAACCCCCTCAATACAATAACCAGAGGCGCGCTTCCGGCAAATACAGACTTAAACACGCTCTCCTGTAAAACATACTCAATTTTAACTTCCTGCAAATCAAGTTGAGATAAAGCTGATTTTATCTGCTGCACTAATTCTGAAGTAGCAATATCGTTTTTATCCGCCCCCTCCTCCTCTTTTTTAAACAATGACATGACCCCGCGATCCGGCCGCGGCTTAAGGTTAACTATAATATTTGCCTCATTAGCGCCAAGAACTTCTACAGCACCTGCCTGCTTTGATGCCTTAGAAGAACCGATGTTGACTGTCACATCCTTAACAGCGGAAAAGTCCAGGACAACATCTTCAATCCTGCGCACAACCGTGTTAGTTGCTTTCAAATTAGTCCCTGCGGGCATATTTGCTTTGATCATAAACTGCCTTTGGTCCAGCTTAGGCATAAACTCTCTGTCCAAAGTCAGCAGCAGTTTAAAACTGAAAGCAGCCACTAAAAGTGTTCCTACTATAATGCCTAAAACTATTAAATAAGAAACAGGCCCTTTAAATCTCCTTGATTTTTTCTGTGCTTTTTTTTGTTTGGCTATAACCTCAGCGTCATTATTCAGTAAAGCGATTTTTCCCGTTTTCCCCCGCGACATGAACATAGGTGTAAGGCTCATAGCGGTAATAATAGAGGCAATAAGAGAGAACGTTACCGTAAGGGCAAGTTCTTTAAATAACTGTCCGGCAATACCGACAACAAAAACTAAAGGTAAAAATACAGCAACAGTGGTTAAGGTCGAACCCACAACAGCGCTGAAAACCTCATTTGAAGCCTCAATGGCCGCGGTTTTAATGTCTTTTTTCATTTGTTGATGACGGTATATATTTTCAATAACAACAATGCTGTTATCAACCAGTAATCCGACCCCAAGGGCCAGCCCTCCTAAGGACATCATATTTAAAGACAATTTCCCAAAAAACATAAGGATAAGAGTAAAAAGGATAGATATCGGGATGCTGATGGTAACTACTATCGCGCTGCGAAAATTCTTCAGGAATATAAATAAAATAATAAAAGCAAGGATACCTCCCTGCAAAGCATTATCTCTCAACTGGAGAATTGACTGCTCGATAAATAGAGACTGGTCGTAAACCACCTGAAGGGTTATTTCATCCGGAAGCGTCTGCTTTAGAATCTTTAACTTTTCATAGATCTTCTTGTTAACGGCAAGTATGTTCGCGTCCGCCTGCCGCTGCACGCTTAAGGAAATATTATCATATCCATTATACCGGGAAATACTTGTTTGCTCTTTTAAAGTATCGTTAACCTCCCCCAGTTCCCTCAGATATATAACTCGTTTTTTTCTTTCACTTTCTTCCCTGGTTAACTCCTGCCTGCGGTTTTTTTCTTCCTCGCTTCGGTCTTCAATAAGCAGAGGCACATCATACATTTCATCAACAGTGCTAAACTCACCTATAGTTCTTACCAGATATTCATAAAAGCTGGTTTCAATTGTGCCTGCCGGATAATTTAAATTAGCATTTTTGAAAAGCTCAATGATATCCATGATCGAAACATTAAATGCCCGCAATCTCTGCTGATTAAGTTCAACTACTATCTCTCTTTCCCTGCCGCCAGTCATAACCAGCTGAGCCACACCGTCGATTTTTTCCAGCTCATCCTTGATAACCCTGCGTGAAACTTCTCTCAGTTCATAAGGAGAAAAATAAGACCCAACGCTTGTTACGCTTAAGATCATAATCGGGGTATCAAACGGGTTATACTTCATGACAATAGGTTCTTCAGCATCGCGAGGCAGCTTCTCTTTTATAAGATCTACTTTTTCCCGTACGTTCAACGCCGCAAAATCCATATTCGTATTCCAGTTAAATTCACATATCACTATGCTTGAACCTTCCCGGGAGGTTGAACTGACTTTGCGGATATTTGAAGCGGCACTTACTGATTCCTCTATTGGGCGTGTTATCAGTGCTTCGATTTCCTCCGGCGCCGCATTTTCATAAGAAGTTATAACAGTTATCTGCGGATAGGTTATGGGAGGAAAAAGTTCCTGAGAAAGCCTGCTCCATGAAATTACCCCCAATAGGATAACTCCAGTAGCAAACATTAAGATTGTAACAGGCTTTTTAACCGAAAATTCCGGAAGACTCATTGCTTTACCTTTAGACAGTCCTATGCTGTTTTTTGATTTCTTTTGTAACTTTCAAACTTATATTTCGCGAACCTGGATTTCTGTAATCTGAACAGGCGTTCCTGAAGTCAATTGCTCGATATTCGAAATCGCCACCAGATCCCCTTCCTTTAAGCCTCTAAGAATTTCTATATAGTCTGTTGATTCATACCCTGTTTCTACCAGCCGCTCCTGGGCTGTATTTGTAGCTTCATCAATAATAAAAACCAATGACGCGTCCTCTAATTTTTTCAATGCTATGCGAGGAATGCTGATGACCCCGGGTTTTTCAAAAAGAATAATATCCGCTCTGGCAAACATCCCCGGCATAAGCATCCTGCGGGAATTATCTATCTTGATCTCAACAGGCAGTGTCCTTGTCTTATCCGAAAGAGCAGGATAAATATTGTCAATGATCCCGTCAAAAGGCAGGTCAGGATACCCGTCAACATAAATGCGCGATAGCTGTCCAATCTTAATTTTTGTCACATCCCTTTCAACTACTCCCACCTCAGCAAAAACAGTATCAATTTCTACTACCTCTATTGCCTTAGGCGTATATGGAGAGACCAGTTCTCCTATTTCAATATTGCGCTCATTTAAAACACAATCACTTGGCGCGTACATTTCGGTTTTTTTTAATTCTTCTCTTGCCGAAGAGGTTTCGACCTGAGCCGCCTCAACCTGATGCTTGGCATTTCCAGCTTCTGCCTCTACTTCACTAAGTTTTAATTGATTTATCGCCCCAATATCATAAAGCTCTCTGTGCATCTTAACTTTTTTTTCAGCCTGAGCAAGGCTGACCATTGCTGATTTTAGCTTTGCCCGGTTATAATCTATTTTCAGGTATGCTTCTGTCTGCCTAAGCCGGCCTATAAGCTGTCCTTCTCTCACCAAATCTCCCTCTCGGAAACTTACTAAGTCAACCAGTCCGGTAGCCTCAAAATTCAGTTTTCTGGTGATTAATCCCTTTATAGTGCCCATTGCCGGTAAAAGGTCTTCAAACGTCGTACGAGAGATCTTATAAACTTTCAGCGATAATCCCCTTTTAATAAATCCCGCTTTTTGGGGTTCATCTTCTAAAGGCAATTCCTGTTGGGCCGCATCTTTACCGAAAACAGATTTCCATTTCTCTACCCAGCCGCCTTTTTCGACCCCCCACCAAACAACGCCGATAATTATCATTACGAATGCTATGAATATGAATATGGAACGCCTCATTTCCTTTCCTCCCAAAAAATTATTTTTAAACTATTTTTCTAATTAAAATAGTTTATGACTCCAATCGCGTAATTAAGACTGACTATAGCTATATTTATGCCTGCTAATGCTTCCTGCATACTCCCGTTAGCTTCGGCAAGCTGGATCTCAGCGCTCATAACATCCGCGCCCCGTGCCTCTCCCATCCTTCTTTTTGCTTTTAATATTTCCAGCTGCTTTCTGCGGTATCCAATCTGGTTTACAGCCAGAGAAAGCTGAGTATTATACCTTAAATAAGTATAATAAGCATCCTCTGTTTCCTGGCGGATTTTATTTTTCATTTCCGCTTTGTCTTTTAGTGCCTGCTTTCGGGTAATCTGAGCTTCTTTAGCCCTTGTAAAGTGCGCCAGATTGTCCCAGAAAGAAAATTTTGTATTAAGAGTCTGCGAATCAACATTTGTGTTCGTGCTTGTAACGCGATATGGTGTTATCTTATCTTTCTTATAGGAACTTTCAACAGTATTGCCCCCCAGAAACCACCTGACTTTTCCCATCAAAGACCATTCTGTTGCCAGATTCAGGTTTCGCTGGCTAAACGCCTCTCCTGCCCGGCCATAAGAGCCGATAATCGAAACATTCGGCATCTCTTCGCTTTTAATTATATCCTGGCTGAATTTAGCAGCCTTTAATGTATCCTCAATAATTTTAATTTCAACCCTGTGCCGAAAAGCCAGATCAAGGCATTTATCCAGGTTAGTTTCAATCTTTTGCCTTCCCAGCTGAAAATCCAGGTTTTCAACGTCCAGATTTTCAAGAAACATTTCCTTTTCCAGATTCAGTTTTGCTAGTGCATAACCGCGTTCTGAATAAGACACATTGAAACAGGCCTGATTATATGAAGCCTGCGCGTCTAATAAATCCGCCGGAGTTGCCCAGAAAACAGTAAATTCATTTTCCACTTCCGTAACAACCTGCTCGGTAGTCTGTTTTAGTCTTAGCATAATATCAAGCGAATTTTTTGTCATAATAAGTTCATAATATGCCTTGGTTACTTTTAAGATTAATTCACTTTTTATCCGATCATAATTGCCATTAGCAATAAGTTCTCCAAGTTGCTCTTTACGCAAAGTCGCTGTTAATTTTCCCCCGCTAAAAAGCATCTGTTCACCCTGCAGCCCATAAGAACGGCCCCGATAATTCTCAGTTACTGTTCTTCCGTCTGTTTCGTTCCATTCACCCATTAAAGCAGGGTAAAACCCCCGTCTTGCTTCTCTAACGCGCAGGCCGGCTAAGGCCTTCTGCTCTTTGGCCACCTGAAGAGGTAAATGCGAGGACAATGC
This sequence comes from Candidatus Omnitrophota bacterium, assembly GCA_022013205.1. Taxonomy (GTDB): domain Bacteria; phylum Omnitrophota; class Gorgyraeia; order B26-G9; family B26-G9; genus JAGLQQ01. The sequence continues at coordinate 10,593 of JAKLQT010000007.1, forward strand.
AAGATTAATACAATCACCAAGACTTGTGATTTGCTCACCCGGAGCAGCCCTGCGGATCATAGGTTTAGCTTCTGAGGGCATTGATATATCTTTATAAAGATTCTTATCGAAAATTTGTTGGCGTGCTTCAGGAAGAGAACTGATATCTGTTTCTGCTGTGAGCTTTTTATATGCCTTTTCAACTTCTACGCCCGACTCCATGCGTTTTTCAGCATCTTTTCTGATTTTAGCGATCTCTTCTTTACTTTCCCTTTTTATAAGTTCGACTCTTTTAACGCGGGTGAATTTTTCCATGTGCTGTTTTGCCTTTTCAGCTTCAGCCGCTTTAAATTCTTTAACCTTAACCATATTTCCCCTCGGGCCCAATTGTTTTTCTTTCTCTGTCAATTGGGTTCCTTTTTCCGGTGTTCCGGGAAAAACGAATAGATCAAAAAATTGCGCATTCCATTGAGAGTCGGAATTGTATTCAAATGGACGGTCCAGTTCTACTTTGATCTGTACCCTCTCTGAAGGAATTTTATTATAATCCGTTTTCTCTTCGACTATGATTTTATTTATTCCATCCTCATCAACCGGCACTTCAATAGGTATATTTTCATACCGCTTAAAAGTAATCCGGGATCCTACAAAATTAACAATAAGGCCGCGCGGATGTTCGGATTCATCAATTGTAAATTCAACAGGAGGTTTGGAATGTTCTATATGGATTTGCAATCCCCCGTCTATTTTTTTCAGTGAAAAAGATTTTAATTTGGCAGGCTGCTGCGCATAACACATTGAAAAGAAAAGCAAAACAACACTGGATACTAATAGTATTTGCAGGCAGATTTTACGAAATGATATGTATTTCATCTTATGCAATTCCCTTTGCCAAGATTAATAAGTTCATCCTGATAATTTTAAATTAATCCCAAGCTTATTATATTGTATTTTCACAGGTTAAGTCAATAAAAATAATGCCTCAGCGGATATCATATTAATTACTAAAATATTTATCTAAACGTTCTTTAATAATTCCGGCAGTGATTCTATGTCCTAGATCATTAAGATGGCATGTACCATCAGGCACAATACGCAAATCTTCTAAGTGAACACCTTTGGCCTTAAATGCTTTTTGAAGGTCAATACTGGAAAACCCGTACTTATGCGGACAATCATTTTTTATCCAGCCATCGATCCTGCTTTCATTTTTTAGTTCCGGAACCAGCAAAAGGAAAATCTTAAATTTACACTTTTCTGATAGTTCATAAAGGCTTTCAAAAACAGCTTTATTCACCCGCATTGACTCCCCCATATCTGCATAAGCAGCGAACCTGTACGCTTGTGACGGAAATCGCTTGGGATCATCCATGCTCAGGCGATCATAAATTCTCTTGTTCATAACTCTATACAAGGCAAGATGCCTCATTAATAATCTGTCTAGTGAATATGGCAAAACAAGCAGTTTCGGAAAATTAGAACTAAAATATTCTCCCATGGAAATAAATACATCTTTTTGCTTTGAGTTATTGTCACCGGACAGGACAACTGCATTGCGATAGTAATCATCATTCAAAAACTGCAGGATAACTATATCCGGCTCATAATCAAGCAGCTTATTCTTCAAAAACAAAAATTTCTGCACAGCATTATAAGAACAGACTCCGGCATTCATCACCTCAAATCTGATATTAGGCCCGGGTTTTTTATTAAGTAATTTTTCAAGAATCTTAGGATAAGTCAACTCGACGGGATATTCAGTACCAAAAGTGACAGAATCACCCAATACAATAATTCTAAATATACCTTCCGGTTTAGGGATTTTAAACTCTCGGTCCCTGATACCCTTTGAATTAATCGAATAAAATCCATTTTCATCTTTAGCACGCGCGATCAATTCATAAGAAAGCCCGGGTATATCGGAAATCTTATGCAAAAACGGCTTTGACTGCTGGACATAAACTGATGTATTAAAAAAATATTTATGTTCTATAGCTTTACATATTATTTCCAGAGAGATAAAAATAATAAGAAGTATAATAATTAGTACTAGGAGTTTAGCAAAAATAGGATTTTTAAGCATAATGTAAATTAAAAAAGAGAGCAAACCTATAAGCCGAGTTCTGTGCCTCATACTAGCCTCTATCCTTCATAGCCTGAAGAAAATGAGCTATGAAATGGCATACCCTGAAAGCAGAGATAAATTGTTACACAATTTATCTCATCAGCCCTTCGGGTGGATATTTCATGTTATTCATGAAATATTCAGGCTAAATGAGGTGACAGTCATTCATCTTGTTCCCTAAATTACTTTAGGGAATCTTTGCGACCTAACCCGAGGAATAACAGGCGGACCACCCTCCTCCTATTCGGTCTTGCTCCACGCAGAGATTGCCACGTTTCACCCCCGCCTAGGCGGGTATCGTCACTGTTGCTCTAATCCGCCCTTGACATCAAAGATGTCAAAGGGATGGGAATTACCCATTACGCTGTCCTATGGAGCTCGGACTTTCCTCTACACAATTTAAACCTGCGCAGCGACCATCCGGTTTGCTCTCCGATATTCTACTATTGCCTGTTTGGCTAATTTATCGGCTTCTTTATTGTATTCTCTTGCTACATGTTCAATACTAAAAAATGTAAAATTTTTAATAAAGGACTGTGCCTGATAATTTAATTCCTTCAAGGCATCATTCTTTACCTTATAGACTCCTTTTATCTGCTTAACCAGAAGTTCACTATCACTTTTAACAAAAAATTTTTCTCCCCCCAGCTCCTTTGCCCTTTTTAAGGCCATTAACAACGCTCTATACTCAGCTACATTATTCGTTGCCAGGCCGATATATTGAGAAATTGTTTCCTGATATATATGTCTTTTATCCTTTATTACCACCCCTATTGAGGCATCCCCGGGATTACCGGAACAAGCACCGTCAACATTAGCGATAAGTTCGGTTGTTTTAGTTATCATTTTCGACATAAATAATTCTCGCGCAGTTCTCGCATGTTTTCAACTTGCCTAAACGAAGCTCATTAACAACCTGCGGCCGAACGGATCTAAAGCATCCAGAACAAATTTCTCCGTCAATCGGCACAATCGCAATTTCCCCCTTGTTTTCCAGGATGCGCTCATATAATTGCAGTACCTGAGGATCAATACACGCTTCTACTGCTCTTTTCCTTGACGCGTTTAATGCTTCAAGCTTCTCGCTAAGCTCCCTTATATCAACCTCAATATCTGCTTTATTTTTGTTTAGTTTTACCTGCTCCTGCGCTAATTTTGCCTTCTCCTGCGTTATTAACCGCTTGAATTTATCTACCTTTTCCATAATAACGATTATCTCATCTTCAAGCAGAGAATTATCGGCATTTTCCTTATTGATTTCCAACTGCAAAGAATATAATTCCTTATTAGTTTTGACCTGGTATAACTGGCCTTTTTGTTTTTTTACAACATCTTCTTTAGACTGCAATTCAAGTTCTTTTTCTTTATGTTCAAGCTGCATCTTCTTAAGTACATCTTCTAACTCTTTAAGCGACCGATAAAGAGCATTAAAATCATCCTCTATTTTTTTTATTTTCTGCGGCTTTTCCTCGAGATCGGTTCTGATCTTAAAAATTTCCACGTCTATTTTCTGTAATTCTTTTAAAGCTTCAATATCTTTCATCATTCATCCTGTCATTTTAGTTCGACTAGTCGGCGCTCCCGCCTAGCCATCTCGAAGGTGCCTACGTATGTCGGCGAGGCTGGCAACTTGTTTCGAGTCCTTTTTTAAAGAACTTCTTGGTGGGCGATAGAGGACTCGCCTACTACGGAAAAAACTTCCTGTTTTTTCCTGCGCAGGCCCACCCGTTTCGCTGTCGCTCGCAATCCTGCTCGCTTTTCCTCCCGCCTGGTCGGCGCTCAACTTGTTTCGAGTCCTTTTTTTAAAGGGCTTGTTGGTGGGCGATAGAGGACTCGAACCTCCGACATTTGCGATGTGAACGCAACGCTCTAACCAACTGAGCTAATCGCCCTCCTTCGTTTATTTATTTTCTTTAAAAATATAAACTTCGGAGGGCAAGCCCGGTTAAAATATGTCTTAAAAACATTTGGCCTGCCATACGAAGCTAACTTCCTGATTTCACCCCATACAAGCGAAGTATGGTGGGCCCACGAGGACTCGAACCTCGGACCAAGAGATTATGAGTCTCCTGCTCTAACCAACTGAGCTATGGGCCCCAAAAATAGTAATATAAAATATATCAGAATTACAGAGGTAAGTCAAGAATTAGTATGTAACCCCAACTCCTAGATAGAAAACACGTTTTCTTTGCATATCAAACAAACTGGAGGAATTGTATTTGCGGATTTAAAGGTTCATTTTGCCAAGGACGAGCAAAATTAATCTTTTCCTCGGAGGCTGGCAGGACTGCCAGCCGAGAATGAGCAAATGCAATTTCACCTGGCTGTTGCCCCCTATTTACCTGCTAAATAACTTTTTCACCTTTTAAGTGATTACTTAATTCTCTATAACTACTTACTATTCCTGTCTTAATCGCTCCTTGCTTAATTCTATCTAG
>JAKLQT010000008.1 GCA_022013205.1 Candidatus Omnitrophota bacterium
AATCTTATCAAAGAAGAGATTCAGCTTTTCAAATGTTTTTTCCATCGCTATTCCTCCAATACAATTTAAGCTATCACCTTTTGATCTTAAGTATTCATCCAAGATAAATCAGCTTTTCTTAACCGTAATCTTTCAGAAAATTATTCCAACTTCTTTACATTTTTCCTCCTTCAACAATCATGAAATATTAATGTAATAATTATACTCCCCTAACCCGCGTATTTCAATGGCTCATCTCAGACCAAGATGTCAAGAACTCTGCTGACTTTCATCAAGTGTAGTAAACTTTATATTGTCAGCATTTGCTTGTGTTACAAGAGCATACAGCTCTTTCAGTAAAGACGGCTGGTAAATTTTTAAGCGATTTTACAAATTTAGACAAATATATGTTGTTTTTTTGGGAACCCTTGACATCTTTGATGTAAAGGGCGCGAGGACTGTTTGAGCTTCTCCTGGCGATAAGCCGAGAGGCGAGTTCCGCAGCGCCAAAAACACAGCGTAGATTTGTCGGTTCTCTGCCAAGCTCTTTGGCGGAGAAAAATTTGTTGTGAGCTTAAAATTTATCAGCCACCTTGCGTTACAAGCAACTACATTATTGCTTCCATCCCTAAAAAACTTAACACTATTTCAAAAGTCAGCATACTTTTTTACATTATCTCTCAGACGAGCCGCACAGTGCGGGATACCCCGATAGCAAGATTAAATCGCAATGATTTAATCTATCGGCCCTTTGGGTGGAAATTTAACCATCCTAGTGAAATTTCCAGGCTAACATGCCTCCCACAACTCTTAAAATTTATGGTTCTTTCTTTTTTTAGGTTGTTAGAAAGAACCCTTTATAATTGTATTTTCGCTTCTCCCCCAGCTACTCCTCTAACCCTTAACCCGCGTAATGCCTTTTTGATATCTTCACCTAAAACAAAATCTTCTTTTTTAAAACTGTAAATGAAATCTATCTTTTCTTTGGATTGTTCCACGCGGTAGATTACGGATTCCTGCAGCAGCATAGCCAGACAAATCTTTCCCAGAGTAACGCGGTCAAGTTTTACCTTAGAACGTAATTGCCTGTCCTTGATCACATACCCCTTGGTTTCTTTACTCAGAAATTTTTTCAGATTCAGGATCGCGCAAGAAACTGTTTGCTCTTTAATGAAATTAATGATCCTGGCAAAATACACCAAAGAAAAAATGCGATCCCGTGAGATATCCTCGTCAAAACAAGCCGCGCTGCTGCGAAACAAGGCATAATCCTGTTCCGGACAGGCAAAGGTTTTTTTAAGCTCAGAAAACAGCGCGCTCTCCTTGACTGGATAAAAAATACTTGGCCCAAGCAGTGCCGGTTTAGCCGCAAGCAAGCGGATATCCCTTAAAGCATCTTTAAATTCCTGACCGGGAAAACCTACAATATAATGAATGGTCGCAATAATATTCTTTTTTGCCATAACCCCAGCCAGGCCAAACACCTTGGCGGCAGGGTCATTGCGATGAAGTTTTTTCCTTAAGCGCTCTTTGGAACTGGCAATCGCCAAATCAATATGCGTTAATCCGCAGCGGATCAGCTTTCCCCTGATCACTCGGCCAATACCGGTGGCCAGCAATCCGTTCATAAACGATATCTTTATCGCGCCTGAAAAACGCTGAATGATCTTATCCAGCAGAGGCAGGAACTCCGGATTAAGATTTATGGTATCATCTTCAAAATTAAAATGCCGGATACCTAAGCTAAACGCATCCTCCATCTCCGCCAGCACATGCGAGGCTCTGCGGAAGCGAAACGCCTCGCGTATAGCGCAAAAGCGGCAGCCCATGCTGCAGCCGCGTGAGGCCAGCAGCGACGTACTCATACTCCCCTGAAAAAGATATTTAGTATTATCAATCAGCCTGCGGTTTAAAATCGGTAGTTTATTAAGATCTTTGATCAAAGCGCTGTATCTACTGATACGCGGTTTTCCCTTATCACGTTTATAACACAGTCCGGGAATACGGCTGAACTTAGCTTTGTCTAAAACCCGGCATAATTTCAGCAAACTGTATTCTGCTTCTCCGCGAATCACAAAATCTATTTCCGCGCGAGCCAGCACAAACTCCGCAAAAGCACTGGCTGCCCTTCCGCCCACAACCACGCGGATCCTAGCGTCAACCTTCTTAACCAATTTCGCAACGCTAAAGGCATTATCCAGATAAGCCGTAAAATTAGCGGATATACCCACTACATCCGGCTGTTCTCGGCGAATAGCATCAATAATTGCGTCATCATCTTTACCGAAACGATAATAATGCGAAAACAAACAAAACGCGGATCGGTTCGGATGATAATAACGTTTAAGATAGCGGAATTGTTCCGGAAGCGCTAAAGTCTGCTTGGTATAATCCTCCAGACAATTCAGCACCCTTGCCTTAATACCATTATGCTCCAGCACAGTAGCCAAAGAAAGCGTACCCAAAGGAAACGCCCTCTGCGGCGTAAAAAAGAAATCATTTATGGGGGGGGTGACAATCAGAATCTTCAAATATATGTACTCGTTATCAGTCGTCAGTATTGTACATCACATTTAACTCATGCACTCATTAAGAAAAAGCAAGTGCTTTAGATTAAATACTTTTATCCACGTATGTCCCTTTTAGCAAGAGATGAATAGGAATGTTCTCAAAGGTAATTTTTACATTTACTTCACGAAATACTCAATTTCTACAACACTCTTAATCTCTTTTTCAATACTGCTCGTATCATTCATTCCATAATCAGATATTTCCGTTGAATGCAGTGGAGTGATCTGAAATACTCCTATCCTGACAGATGCAATGGGCCCCAACCGAAACTTGCCTTCTTTTGAAACCACATGTGCACGTTCCTTGGCATTAGCAGTCGCCTTTCCGATCATTTCAAGCTTAAGATCTTCGATCTTTGTATTAATATATTTTGGATCCTTAACTGCAAGCTGCACCCCTTCTCCCAACACCCCAACCACATCAGCAGAAAGTTTTTCTATTTTATAAACATCTGCACTTTTTATCTTAATACCCTGAAACAGCTTAAAAGCCACCCTTTCCTCTGTCTCATAGCCTTTTTCATTTAATTTAAACCTTTCCCCTATCTCAGCTGGGAAAAACTCCACTTCTTTTTTTGAAAAACCAAAATTCTTAAGATATTCTTCTACTTTTTGTTTATCTTTATTCAGGATCTCATAGCAAGATTTCAGGTCCTTGTTTTCCGCGAAAATAGTAGCTTCAAAAACAGCCAGGTCCGAACCGATCGTCTTTTTCGCATATCCTTTTACTTTTACATATCCTTTATTTTTTATTGAAATTGCCGTGCTGGAAAAAATGTTTGCCGTCCACACAATAGCAAGCCCAATAATAACCGCAACAACAATTGAAACTAGTCCTCTTCTCATAACATCCTCCTTGCTTTGTGGGTTAAATAAAGTCATCATCAAAAAAATCCAGCATCTCCAGAGTTTGGATATCATCATCTATTCTTGCGATTTCGTCTTTATCTTCATTATCTATGCAGCTTTCTTCTTTACATGCGTCAAATAAAAAATTATTAGCCTTTTTAAGTATCACTTTTGCGCTGTCAAAATCTAGCATGGCTAAAGCATCCTTTAATTTTAGCCACTTATAATCGCCAATTTCCTCTTTATACCACCACGCTTTTCTTTAGCGTTTCCATTAGGAAATAGACAGAATGCTTTTCGATTTTTTGCCCCTTAAACTGTCCGCGGTTGTTTAGAGCCTCATAAACATCTTCTTCCCTGAAACCATCTACTACCCTTAGATCCTGCAAGCCTGTTTCTTCCGTGATTTCTCGCAGGGCCGCCTCTTGTTCTGTTTCATTTGGCTCAATATGGCCCTTTGGAAAGCCCCAAAGTTTATTGCGGGCACTGTAAATTATTAAAAACAGCACTGTGCCTGCTTCTTTTCTAAAGATTACTCCGCCTGAAGAATATTCTTTATTCACTTGTATCCTTTTCCTCACCCTCATAAAGCGGTAAATTTTTTATGTTATTCGCTAACATAGATGGAAACGCTATCCCCTTGGCCTCCGCCTCTTTTCTGGTTTTTCCATTATCAAGTTCCAGGGTTTTAGTTAGAATCTGCTTAGCCCTTTTTTCTATAGGAGGATTTAACTTCTCTGATCTTTCAAACTCAAGCACCTTATCGATAATATCCTTTGGTAAATCAGCCTGGCATTTATTTAATATATTGAGAAACTCCCATGTGAAGAAATGATCTATTTGAATCC
>JAKLQT010000275.1 GCA_022013205.1 Candidatus Omnitrophota bacterium
AATAAATAGATAGGAAGGAAGATATGGATAAGTATATTGGTATTTGGATCGATCATGAAAAGGCCTTTGTGGTTACTTTGTCTGGGGACAAGGACTCACTCAAAAAAATCGAATCAAACGTTGAGCCGCATTTCTGTTTATCCGGCGGATATAGATCCGCTAGTTTATCCGGGGCCAGTATTGTTTCAGAGAGAAAACCAGAAGAAAGGCGTAAGCATCAGCTGCATAATTACTGCCAGGAGTTGATCCAGAACGTTAAAACGGCAAAGGAGATTTTTATTTTTGGCCCGGGGGAGGCGAAAACGAAATTTGCGAAAGAAATGAAATATGTTTAGAATACGCCGTATATATGACACTAATAACCCTATAAATCAAGCTGCAGTCATGCGGGTACAGCAGATACTCCGTGAGCAGTTTATTTTAATACACTCCAGCGAAATAGATAAACTTCCTGATATGCTTAAAAATCCGCTTAAGTACCGGTTCCGTTCTATTCTTTTTGTCGCGGACAATATTAAAGGCGAGATCAATGGATTTGCCCTGCTTCTGCATGCGCCTGATCTTGATTTCAGTTATCTTGATTATATATCCACGGCAAAAAATTTTACCGGAAGAGGGATCGGCGGAGCCCTATATCAAAGGGTCAGAGAGGAAGCTTTTCTGCTTCAGTCCAAAGGTGTGTTCTGCGAATGCCTTCCCGATGATCCTCTTTTGTGCAAAGATACGCTTGTTTTAAAACAAAATACTGCCCGCCTGAGGTTTTACGAAAAATATGGCGCGAGGCCCATAATAAATACCAAATATGAAACACCTGTGAAAGAGGGAGGGGATAACCCTCCTTACCTTGTTGTCGATACCTTCGGCAAGGAAAGAAAATTTAAAAAGGATGAGATGCGTCAAATAGTTGAAGCGATTTTAGAACGTAAATATCCTGATGTTTGCGATAAAGAGTATGTTGATATGGTAGTTAATTCTATCACGGATGAGTTTGTTCAATTAAGGCCGTTGAAATACATATCAAATAAAAAAGTTGAGGCGATTAAACCATCTTTGCCTGCTGATAAGCTTATAACTCTCGTTTATAATAACCAGCATGCTATTCATCATGTGCGGGAAAGAGGCTATGTCGAATCACCGGTGCGGGTAAAAACCATATTGGCGTCTTTAAATAAAACTAATCTTTTTAATAATATTGAGCCGCGGCATTTTGGAGAGCATCATATCACTGTGGTGCATGGCCGTGATTTTGTTGATTATTTGCAAAAAGTATGCTCTGTGATCCCGGATAAGGAATCTGTTTACCCTTATGTGTTTCCCATTAGAAACAATGCACGGCCGCCTAAAGACCTGCCCATGCGCGCGGGATATTATTGTATTGATACTTTTACGCCGCTTAATAAAAACGCTTATCTTGCGGCGCGCAACGCGGTTAACTGCGCGCTGACCGCAGCCCAGGCCATTATTGAAGGCTCGTATCTTGCCTACGCGCTTGTGCGCCCGCCGGGGCATCATGCCGAGCGCAATGTATTCGGCGGATTCTGCTATCTAAATTCTACAGCAATAGCTGCTCATTATTTAAGCCAACATGGAAAAGTCGCGATACTTGATATTGATTACCATCACGGTAACGGCCAACAAACTATTTTCTATAATCGCGGCGATGTGCTTACAGTTTCAATCCACGGGCACCCTCGCTTTGCCTATCCTTTTTTTAGCGGATTTGCCGAAGAGTGCGGTGAAAATGAAGGGAAAGATCTTAATATTAATTTCCCTATGCCGGAAAACCTGACAACGGATAAATATATGGAAACCCTCAAAAAAGCGGTTCAGCAAATAAATAAATTCGAACCTGAATTTTTAGTTGTCGCCCTTGGCCTGGATACGGCCCGCGGTGACCCCACCGGCACATGGAGCCTGGATGCTAAAGATTTTGAGCAAATAGGAACGATAATAGGTGAACTGCCTTTTTCTACACTTTTTGTGCAGGAAGGCGGGTATAAAACCAAGACTATCGGGAAAAACATACGCTCTTTTTTTAAAGGCGTATGGGATGGTTCGTTCGCGTGAATTTATTCCGCATGCTTTGAAAACCTCGGCTTTTCCCGTGGAATGCAAAGCATTCCCGGGACTAAGTCCTCGAAATTTCTGCAAAATTTCAGAGGGAGCCCGGGTGAGCTTCATTGTGAAATATTAAATTGACACAAATTGAAATCGCAGCAGGGATTTGATTACTAATTTCTTTTGCTTAGTTTAAAGCCCATATATGCTAAGATACCTGATATTATACAACCAACTAGGCTTATCCAGAGCGGGATAGTCCATCCGCTAATAACAGCATTCCATCGAAAAACCAGCCTTAATAAGTGAAAAATACTCACAATTGAGAAAAACATAGTAACTGCCAATAAATATGTCTTGATTTGCATTGTTTTTAACCCTCCTGTTTTTAAAAGCTATTGCTCTGCAATATTATTAACAATTTTTTCGACTTCTTGGGGTGACAGTTTGCTGCCGGCAACTCTTGGGCTGCCGCCGATAGTATTAGCACCGCCCCATTTATCTTTTTTGTTGCCTTCAGCCTTATTTAGAGCTCTTATGATCTTTGAGATATCAAAATTAACATAAGGAGACATCTTCCCTATGGTATACACCCATCGATCAGGTGCTGCCTTTCTCACTGAAACATAGGCCCTGATGCCATCAGCATAGGCACCGGTACAGGCATGAGAGCCATTTTCTTCAAACATGGTCCAGTTTTCTCCGCCACCAATCTTTTTATAGTGTATATCTAGAGGAACGGATTCTCCTTCCCCACCAATATATTTTCCAATTCTCGTGGTAACTTCATTGATGATTTTTAGAAATTCATCTCTATTTTTTCTATCGAGTCCTCCATTGATACGGAATTTCCTATACGGCTCAAAAATCCAGGACAATTCTTTTAAATCAGAAAGCTCTATCGGCATAGGATAGGCACCGGCAGTAGCGTCCATTAAATCTTCCATGGTTACGAGCCGGGTAATTAATTCAGGGCAGGCGTTTTCAACAAGAAGGTAGTTTTTCAATAGAAACCAGGATAGGCAGACATCCTCATCGCAGTCGTTCACATAAACATTTGCATGAGGTTCGTTATTATTTAGAAAGAGGTCAAAAAGCCCCTGCCTGATAGCTATCAAAACCTGAGCACAGGTGGAGCGGGTTGCCATGCGGTCAACCTGTTCATGATGATTGAAATTAATCCATGGGCCTTCAGGATTAAAGCAGGGCCCGGCATTGACGTAACCATCTAGGGCTATGGAAAAGTGAGGAGTCATTTTACAGAACTTTTTCCATGAGAACGGAGGATTTTTAAGGTCAATGACTAAATTTATTGACATTTCTCTTTCCCCTGATTAGTAATATAATATATACTTAATATAGCGTGTAACAGTACAAAATAATGACCATTTATATTATACTACAATTAACGTCCGGCTTCATCATGTTAATCAAAGGGGCTGATTGGCTCGTTGATGGCGCAAGTTTTTTGGCCAGAAGGTTAAAGGTTTCTGAATTAGTAATAGGCCTTACTATTGTCGCCACAGGCACATCATTGCCGGAATTGGCGACATCAGCAGTTGCCGCATACAAGAAAAATCCTGATATTGCGGTTGGCAATATTGTCGGCTCAAACATTTTTAATATTTTTTTCATTCTGGGAGTTTCCGCTTTGATTAAGCCATTGCCGATAACAGCTCAAACTAATGCCGATATATTTGTATTGATTACTTCCACCCTGGTTTTATTTCTTTTTATGTTTACCGGTAAACGGCGCATGATAGACAGATGGGAAGGGGC
>JAKLQT010000276.1 GCA_022013205.1 Candidatus Omnitrophota bacterium
AAGGCAAAGATGTTGATTGTGTGGATAGAGTTTGATTTATAAATTATTTGATACATTTTTCCAAATAACTACTTTATGATTTTTCATAAGTCGTTCAAACCACCTTTTTTTTCTTATTCACCATTATTTGAGCCATATATAATCTTTATGCTACTTCCTGCATCTACCTATCATTCCCCGACCCCTCTATACACTAACCCAAGCCCTCTCACCCCTTCAGCCTTAAACACCCGCCTGCCATCTATCATTATCGGCGTGCGCATGCGCTCCTTCACTCTCCGCAGGTCAAGCTCCCTGAACTCCCTGTGGGCGGTCATCAGCGCAAGGGCATCCGCGCCTGCATCTTTGCATCCTCTTTCATCGAAATTAACAGCAGCGGGAGGACTGAAAAGGTCAGGCTCAAAAGCACATATTAATGCGGGATTATTTGAGTACTTTTCAGATAATTGCATTTTAAACCACCTATATTTCATCAGCAATCTCTAGAGCGCGATAATAAAGTTCTTTACTTACCCTTATTTTCTTCTCAAGTAACAAATCCAGCAGAGGTTTCAACTCGGTTATAACACCTTTCTCCTTCGCATCCAGCAGAATACCTATTGTACCAATGACATTTAATCCTCTTAGCTTTGCTATTTTTCTTGCCTTTAAATCATCGATAAGAACCGCACCAGCATTCAGCTCTTCTGCCAGTACAATCGTCTCCGCCTCGCCTCTATCGATTATTAGCTCCAGATACTCAACAGCTTTTTTATTTTTTACTTCGGTAACTTTATCATTGCTCCATTTATATAATTCTTTAACATATTCTTTCTTAGGTTTTGTTATTTCATCGAAAACAGCTTTTGGAATCACAATATCGTATCTGATTATGTCCAATTTTTCTATTTTTGCCAGAGCAATTAGAGGAGAAGAATTGGATACGATCTTCATTTGAATTTCCTCAAAAACTTTACCTCTTCATTTAGCTCTTCCTTAGAATATCTTATAACATCTATCCCATGCTCTGATAACGCTTCAATAAAATCATCTTTGTTTTTCCCTGATAATTCCGCAGCTTTCCCCAGAGATAAAAAATTCTCTTTGTATAGGTTCATCGCTGTAAAAAGCTTCATCTCTTCTATAAATTTTTCTTTTTTTATCCCTATCAATACATCCTTAGGGATTTTTACTTCAAGCGTTTCAAAATCCAGCATTTAATCACCTTTTAATCCTTCATATTATCCCAAGCTACTTAATTGTTTATTTCTATTTTCTTTTCATTTCTTCAGATAACACGCTCATCAACTTTGATTCGATGATTGTTCTATATTTTATTCCCTGCTCCTACTCCCCTATACACAAACCCAAGCCCTCTCACCCCTTCAGGCTCAAACACCCTTCTCCCATCAATAATGATCAGCGTGCGCATCCGCTCCTTCGCCCTTCGCAGGTCAAGCTCTCTGAACTCCCTGCATGCATTTCCACGCATGGCGCAGCCATGCGTGTTGTGTGGGAGTCGAGAACCGTTAGGTTTCGGGTCTATCAGCACCAGGGCGTCCGTGCCATCAAGTGCCCTGTAAGTGTCCCTTATCGGTTTTCCAACCAAGTTGCCTGTGAATTCTTCACCACCTGCTTTAAGGATTTTCATGTTTATCATTTTGCATCTTTTATGTTAGATGCCAGTAATCAATTTAAAAGTTGTGGATTGTTTCCTTTATGAACTATGGCTGCATTGGCTTTTACGAAGCGCCGCAACTTTTTAAGTATTTAATTTAAGTAATCTCTTATCGACAGGATAACAGGATTAACAGGATACGAATATGATAATATCCCGTCTATCCTGTAAATCCTGTCCGAAATAATATCGCTGCCATCTGCGTTTATCCGCGTTCATCTGCGGTTTTGATTAGTTTTGCGTTGGATGCTATCGTTTTCTTTGCGTTCTTTGCGAACTTTGCGGTGTAATGCGATGGAGGCTGCATCGGCTTTTTATGGCGCGCCGCCCACTGTTAACAAATTTAGTACCTATTCCTATGAGAAACCTCAATAGTACCATCAAGACTACGACCCCTCACCTAAGCTCGTTCATATCCATTTCTCTAAGAAAGTAAACTTTTAGTTCAGGATGATACTCTTCGACATTACGAAAAAAGCGCCGATCATTTGTAATAAGGGTGGAATTCGCTTGCAGAGCGCAGGCAAAAACGACTGTATCAAATCCGCTCAAATGCGTTTTAATCCCATTCTCCATGCAATATGATGTAAACCGTTCATTCAAATACAGGATTTCGGCAGTATGCTTTATTATATTCTCATAAACTGCTTTAGCAGCTTTAGTCCCGGCTGCCCTGCTTATAACAATAGGAACTTCTATCAAAACCGTTGATGGGATAATTAATTCATGCTTACCGAGTATCACGTCTTTAAATAAATTATCCGCTTTAATGTGCAGAGTTTTAAATTCTTCATACTTATCTTTATAGAGATTCTTACTTGGTTCAATAAAAGCATAAGCAAGTACATCGCTGTCGATTGTTACTTTCATCTCTATACCAGATACTGCTTTTCTCTCATCTTTCTAATTTCTGAGGTCGGGTCAATGGGCTCTTTCATGTGCTCTGAAATTATTTTTTTCAAATTCTCATAATCTTTGATCTCAGAGGCAATATCATATTTTTTTTTCTCGTAAATATATTGTAATATCCTGTGGATTTCATCATCCAGCCCGAGCAACCTTCTCTCGATTACTTCTAAATTCATACTCTCATAATTTGTTTGTTTGTATTTAAATATGCTTCAGTATCCAGGGATTCATTCAATTCTATAAATTTATTTACTGCTTTCAAATTGCGCCCGAATACTTGTTATTGCGTATCTGGAGTGATTGCATGGGATTAGTTTGGCGCGCCAGACTGTTGAAAGATGTGGTGCAGGTTTGGTTACATAACCCGAAACCATCTGTGTTCATCTGCGGTTTTGATTAGTTTTCGGATGCTATCGTTTTCTTTGCGTTCTTTGCGAACTTTGCGGTGTTATGCGTTGTTAGCTGCATGGGGTTCATATCGTGCGCCAAGACTTTATAAATATGATATTGATGTAATCAAATCTGCGTTTATCCGCGTGCATCTGCGGTTTTTTTCGGTGTGATTGTTGCATCGGCTTTTATGAAGCGCCGGGACTGTTAAAACATGCTTATACTGTATTCCCCGCCCCCCCTTTTCTAATAAAAATTCAGCACCCTTTATAATTGGATTTCCCAAATCCCTTGTGATGCGTGGATTTCCAGGCACCCATTCTAAGAAGCCGCATCCCCCACAGCCAGC
>JAKLQT010000277.1 GCA_022013205.1 Candidatus Omnitrophota bacterium
AATATCCGGCTGAAAGTACAGCCACTTATTAATCATTATCCGGTTAGAGAATTCCAAATTGACTTCCCAATTATCAATCTTTTTATTTTGTTGGAGCATCGCTTTTTTATAAATATCGCTGTTATGAGCCGCAGCAATGGCGATACCGGTCTGTCCGTTAAAGCGTTTTCGGGAAATTCCCGAAAAAACCACTCCTGCGCCGATATATTTATCTATCCGGTTAATACGCTTATCCGCAAGACCGACACGGCAAAACGCGCTGAAAGCTCCGGCGGGATTATTCTTTCGTGAATATAATATTTTGCACTATCCCCGCCATTACTTATACACAGTGTTATCTGCTGTTTGATGTGTTATTTTCTATGAACAATTGCTTTTACCTGCCGGGCGGTTGACGTTTATACCAATCTTCACACAGTGATGACTACATTTCCCTTTTTGTGCCCTTTATCGACATACCTGTGAGCCTCGACAATTTGTTCCAACGGATAGCGTCTATCTATGGCCGATTTTAGCTGCCCCGCTTCAATAATATCTCTTAGGGAGATTAGATCTTCAGTCTTTAACTTGAAGTGGTTTGATAAATCAAGAACGTTAAGATAGATTCCATTCTTCTTTAGAGATTTTTTACCTCGTGAAGAAGCAATCTTGCCTACTGCATCAAAAATAACGTCATAAGTCTCATCGCTTTGGGTAAAATCGGCTGCAGTGTAATCAATTACCTTATCGGCTCCCAGAGATTTCACCATTTCTAAATTCATGGTACTGCATACCCCGGTAACTTCTGCCCCAAAGTACCTGGCAAGCTGTACCGCAAAAGTACCTACGCTTCCTGAAGCTCCATAGATCAGAACTTTTTGTCCGCTTTGAATATTTGCTTTTCTAAGAATAAGCAACGCAGTTATTCCCCCATTAGGAACGGTGGCGGCTTCCTCATAGGTCATATTAGTCGGCTTTATTGCCAGTAGCCCGTTTTCAGGCAGACATTTGTACTCGGCATAAGCACCAAAACTCATCTCGGTAGTTGCAAAAACGGGGTCGCCTTTCTTAAACAGCTTAACGTCTTTGCCCACTGCTTCTATTTCTCCGGATAGCTCCATCCCAAGTATTTTTTTTCTTGGTCCTCTGAAACCTATGATTATTCGCATGATGGGCTTGAACAACAAATCCCTGACAAACCCTAAGCCGGGCTTGAAACTTCGAATTTTAGTGTCCCCTATGTGTACTGTTGTTGCGTGAACCTTAATAAGTACTTCGTTATCCTTAGGAACAGGTTTTTCTACCTCTTTGAGCTGAAGAACCTCCGGTGGTCCGTATTTTGTACATATAATCGCTTTCATAATTATTATTCCTTTAATTTATTAGTTTAGCTTATTTTGTCCTCTCAGATTCAATGGCATGTTTTTTCCATTTCTCGACATCTACTCCTTTGATCAAGAGCCATAAGAGTAATAATAATTCACCGTAAAACGTATATGACGAGAGTTCCATGTTATAACCTGGCATCAGGAATCTTAACAAAGAATCAATGACATAACCCAAGCCTGCAATTATTAAAAAAACGCCAATAGTTTTGGGAATGAATCCGGACTTGAAAACCAAATAACCAAGGGGAAACAACCAAAGGCCCCAGAATATTGCAGCGATAAAAACCCCGTGAGTGTACAAATCAAGAAATAGCATTATAAGAGCGTTAAATGAGGTCGTTCCAAAAGCCGAAAGGTATCCGCCACTCAAAAGTAATATGGGAGCGAATAGATTAAGCATATTCAGAATGGCTATAGGGATGCTCACAACAACAAGCAAAGCCATCAGCCTAGCCCAGTCCTTATTTACCGGTCTAAGTAATTTATACAAGAAGTAAATTAAAAATAAGAAAGCGATTTGACCCGCGAAATTACCCACGAAGTGGAGACGAAACAGCCACCCAGACGCCTGAATATTATTGACCGTGGCTAAAGCATCGCCAGGCACATAAAGCGAATTAAAATAATTCCAGCTAACACCAGCACATATAGCCAAAATAAGATATAACAACCCGGCGATTCTTGCTGTTTTTTTTGGTGACGTTTCATCACTGTTTTTATCCAACTTATTTTTCATTTTAATTTCTCCTTTTATTATATTTGTCATATACTTTATTTTATTATTAAGAGCTAACTTTCCTGTTTAGGCCACTTCCATGCGTACCAAACAACCAGTAAGGCAAACACAAGTTGTGCTGTTGACCAAACTATCTCATAACCAGCGGATCGCAATACAAGACATAAAACCCAATAAGCAAGATTAATCATAGCATAGAGTATGCCTATGATGCGGTTTGCCCAACGACTCACGGGATACTTCAACGTCAGGGTCAAGACACTCATAAAAATCGGAACCACGAATATTATTGACGCTACCAACAATAATTCGCTGGATATTACGATAGTTCCGTCATTCGCAATTAACGACTGTAGCGCAATCGGATCACTTAAGCGGTACGTATCCCCATTTAAACTACTTAACATTCCAGCTACCCATAGCACTGCAAGGATTATCCTCACATCTAACATAATTCCTGCGTTCTTTTTGTTTGGTGAAATATCTTTGATATGGTTTGTCATTGTATTAATTGGTTAAATATTATTATCGGCGACACTTTCCTGTTTAGGCCATTTCCAAGCATACCAAACAATCAATAATAATAGTAAGCTTTCCACAATACTGCCAAATATATAAAAAGCCCATGTTTCTCCTATACAGCCACCTAAAATACTCACAAAATAAAGTATGCTTACTATAATGTTAGTCCAACGATTTACTTTGGGCTTCAATACCAAAGACAGAAAAACCATAATACTCGGAATCAATATGTATAACGTAGTTAAAAACAAGAACACTTGATCAATCTGAAAAATTGCTACTTTCCCCGCCATTATTTCCTCAATAATTCCGGGCTTAAAAAATCCAAAAATATCCACATATGCAAATACAAACAGCATAGCTATCCATAATGCTGAAATCTTTAGCTTTACATTAATTTTCACATCTTCCATTTCGGTGGTCTTTTGGTTTGGATCCATTTTTTCCATATTGTTTTTCATATCTTACTCCTTTATTTAATAATTAAAATAATAATTTATAAATTTATCTAAATCAAGGCAGGGTTTGAAATTTCGTATAACGTTTGCGGATATGAGAAGTTGCGGAGCGAAGTGTAGCAATTTGGGTGAGCCCCGAGCCGAGGGGCGAACCGTATATCCCTTGTTATACGCCCCGACGACTGAAAGGAGGAGAGCGCAGCGTGGCACGGAGCGTAGCGGAGTGAGTTCAAAAAATATTTTTCGTTCTCATTCTTCATGATAGGCTTTCTTCAATTCTCATAAATTTGATTTTTTCCGTTTTGAAAAATGAAAGAGGGGTTAGGGGTGAATTTCATTTTTCAAAACTCCTTATTTCTTATTCTTTTGAAAATCCATCAAATAACCCACAGTTATACTGAATATTGGGATTGTTAAATATCTTAAGCCAACCTGTGCAAAGTATGTTCCAATATTCATTTTTGCCATGGGAATAAGAATTATAAAGTCCAATATCAAGTTTATTGCTAACCAAATTAATCCGATAATTAAACCTTCAC
>JAKLQT010000009.1 GCA_022013205.1 Candidatus Omnitrophota bacterium
AAATTTTGCTAAAGGGGTGTTAAAAATAAAAAGAGTAGTGAATTGACTTTTTCTATATTCCCGTGCTTCTGTGGTTAAGCTTTGACATTACCATATTTTAAGAAAGGAGGCAGTTATGAAGTATTTAATTGTTTACGCGCACCCTAATCCGAAGAGTTTTAATCACGCGGTCAAAGAGCGTGTTGAGGCAGCATTAAAGAAGCAGGGGGAAAAGTACAGTGTACGCGATTTGTATCTGCTTAAATGGAATCCCGTATTAGGCGGGGCGGATTTTAACGTATCAGGTAAAGAGAAAACCCCTGAAGATATTAAAACAGAGCAGCAGTACATCAAAGAAGCAGATGTGCTTATTGTTATTCATCCCATCTGGTGGTTCGGCATGCCGGCTGTTCTTAAAGGGTATATTGACCGGGTTTTTTCTGCCGGATTTGCCTATGAATATGGCCCGCAAGGCATTAAAGGGCTTTTATCCGGTAAGAAAGTAATGATCATTAATACCACAGGCGCCCCGCAAGAGAATTATTTAAAACTCGGATTCAAAGACGCGCTGACAAAGCTATTCAAAGACGGTACCTATGAGTTCTGCGGGATGAATGTTGTTGCGCATAAATTTCTCTACGCGGTGCCTGCGATATCCCCTGAGGCCAGGGTAAAGATGCTTGAGGAAATAGACGGCTTGGAATTTTAAGTGAGCCCTGAGTTTGTAATGCGGTTTTGAAAAGGGTATAATTCGCAGCCCGGCTGTCAACGGACGAATGGCTGAGCGGAGCCGTAGCTCTCTGCCAGAGTGACAGCGGGTGGTGCGGGGCATTCGAATTAAATGTTGATGTGGATACAACAAAAATGAAAACAGAGTATAAAGCAGATAAGCTGGTTATATCTTTACCAAAAATAGTTATATAGTAATTTTGTGCTATTACAGAGAACACAGTAAGATACGCGTGCTGAGAAGGGCAGAGGGACATACTATAAAGTTTGTCCCCTCCTAACATCTACTAACGCCCCTTGGTTAAATTGCCTGGGCAATAACTTGGGCATTAAAAATAAAATTCTGTTTTTCTGCAACAGTAGCACCTATCAACTTCTCTATGAGAGTAGGTTTTTCGGGATCAATAATAGAGTTATCCGGAATTTCCTGTGATGGCTTATCCAGCGATTCTAATAAACCAGCAAGCGCATCACTTGTGTCTACTTTTAAATGCGCTGTATTACTTTTTGGCTGTGGATAAAATAAAGGACTGGGGGAAGGAACACATGCTGCGTGTGCCTATCTTCAATAATAATAACGCGTTATCTCTAACCACGGCGAAAAGAATAGTACGTGCTGGGGTTATTGTATTTATATTGCTGAATGCCGGAACGAAAGACATGTATATTTTCGCGCAAACAGCCGAAAAAGGGCCGGGCATAGCGCAGGATGAGCAGACAGTTAATTCTATTTAGTCATATTAATGATAGCCAAATTCTTTCACTAATAATATAATAAACCTTATGGACTTTAATAAACAAGATACAGTTTTGGTCACCTGCGCCCGCGGAATAGTGCCATATCTTATAAAGGAAGCGGAAGGCCTTGGTTTTTCGGTTGAATCTGAGCATGATACAGGCATTGAGATAAAGGCAACATTAAATGATACGCAAAGGCTCAATCTTTATCTGCGCACAGCTTTTAATGTGCTTTATTTACTTAAAAAATTTACCTGCCGCGGCCCGGAAGAACTTTACCGGGAAATAAACTCTATTGCCTGGGAAGAGATCATTGACCCAAAAGAATACCTGAGCATTTCATCCGGGACCCAGTCTGAGCATATCAAAAATGCAGTATTTGCATCGCAGAAGGCCAAAGACGCTATTGTTGATCGTTTGGTGAAAAAATGCGGCAGCCGGCCGGATTCCGGAGCGCAGCGCGATAATGTGGTATTGAATCTTTATTGGAAAGACGATACCTGCTGGCTGTACTTAAACACATCCGGCAAAAAATTGTCTGATCGCACATACAGAAAGATCCCGTTTAAAGCACCGCTGCAGGAGACTTTGGCCGCGGCAATCATTCAGGCTACCGGATATGACGGCTCTGTGCCTCTGGTAAATCCCATGTGCGGAAGCGGAACGCTGGCTATAGAAGCCGCGCTGATTGCTTTAAAACGTTCTCCCGGGCTGCTGAGAAATAATTTTGGATTCATGCATGTAAAGGGTTTTGACAAAGAAGCCTGGGGAAAAGTCCGCAAGGCCGCGCACGCGGGCGTGCTTAAGAAAATCGCCAAACCGATAATCGCGACTGATATTGACCGCAAAGCCATTGATGCGGCTTTAAAGAACGCGCAGACAGCAGGCGTTGAGTCCATGATAGATTTCCAGGTATGTGATTACAGAAAAACTACCGTACCGAAGGAACAAGGCATTATTGTGCTTAATCCCGAGTATGGCTTTCGGATGGGGGATGAGAAAAAGCTGGAAACAACATATAAAGATATAGGAGATTTTTTAAAGCAGCGATGCTCGGGATACACAGGATATATTTTTACCGGCAACCTGAATCTTGGTAAAAAAGTGGGATTGCGTACCAGCCGCAAATTAATATTCTATAATGCCCGCATTGAATGCCGCTTGCTTGAATACAAGATGTATGAGGGAACAACAAAGATAAAAGTTAGTGGCTGTTGCTTAAATTAATGTATTCAGGTATAATATAAGCTAATGAATAATTCAGTACAGGCAAACAATCAAAGTATTCCTAGTTTTTACGGCATGGGTATTGCGCCGCGGATTCTGGATATTCTTGAGCGTATCAAATTCAAGGTACCCACTCCGATCCAATTGCAGACAATTCCTTTGGCTATTGAAGGAAAGGATGTTGTCGGCATTGCCCAGACCGGTACAGGGAAAACCCTTTCGTTTGCCATACCTATGGTGCAGCGCCTGGCCGGGAAAAAGGGTACAGGACTTGTACTGGCCCCTACCCGGGAACTGGCTATTCAAATAGAGGAGGCATTCCATGAGATTGTTAAGTCATTTAAAATGGAGGCAGCCTGTCTTATCGGCGGTGCGCCCATGGCGCCACAGATAAAGGCACTGCGGCGTAATCCACGGATAATTATCGCTACTCCGGGGAGGCTTATCGACCATATGAGCAATTGGAACGTGCTGCCGCAGGAAGTTGAGATGCTGGTGCTGGATGAGGCAGACCGCATGCTGGATATGGGATTTTTGCCTCAGATTGAGCTGATTTTACAGCATCTGCCGAAAGAGCGGCAAACGATGCTGTTTTCCGCTACCATGCCCAAAGAAATAGTAGGGATTGCGGCAAAATATATGCAGCTGCCGGTATCGGTTGAGATCGCGCCTTCCGGCACAACGGCGGACAATGTCACCCAGGAATTATACATTGTCAAAAAAAGCGCTAAAATGGATCTCCTGCGCCAGGTGCTCAGGCAGTACCACGGCCCAGTGCTTTTGTTTTCGCGTACTAAGTATAACTCCGCGCGCCTGGCACGGGCAATCCGGGGAATGGGGCATCGCGCGGCCGAGATACATTCTAACCGCACTCTTGATCAGCGCCGTGAAGCATTGGAAGGATTTAAATGCGGCAAATACAAGGTGCTGGTGGCTACGGATATCGCCTCTCGAGGTATTGATGTTACCGGCATTGAATTGGTCATCAACTACGATATCCCGGAAGACGCCAGCAATTATGTGCATCGCATTGGCCGCACCGCCCGCGCCGGACATAAAGGCCACGCGATATCTTTTGCCATGCCGGACCAGAAGCGCGATGTGGAGGATATCGAAAAACTGATCAAGGCAACCCTGCCGGTTTCAAAACATCCCAAGGTGCAGTCAGAAGAATTTATTACGGAAAACAAGGCAATACCTCAGTATAAAAAAAAGACAAAACGTCCATTTCGTCCCCGCGGCCGCAGGGGGTAAGACATTACTCTTTTCTTGACAAATCCTGCTTTTTTGTTAGAATAGCGTTTTTTCGGAATGCATGATTTTAAAAAAGCAGAGAATTTGCTGCACAAAAGGAAAGCACAAAAAATATGCCGACTCAAAAAAGAAGAAAAGATGTCAGGAACCTCGCGATTATAGCGCACGTTGACCATGGGAAAACTACTCTTGTAGATGCCCTGCTTAAATATACAGGCGCCTATGATTTTAAAGCGGGCGAGGTTACTATAATGGATTCAAATCCTCTGGAGAAAGAAAGAGGTATTACCATTCTGTCTAAAAACGCGTCTTTGCAATATAAAGGAGTGCAGTTCAATCTTGTTGATACCCCCGGGCATGCTGATTTCGGCAGTGAGGTTGAACGAATCTTAAAGATGGTTGACGGCGTGCTTCTGCTTGTTGACGCGTTTGAGGGGCCTATGCCTCAGACTAAATTTGTTTTGAAGAAATCACTTGAATTACATTTAAAACCAATACCTTTGATAAATAAGCCTGACCGTCCTAATTGCCGCCCGGATGAAGTGGCGGATATGACGTTTGATCTTTTTTGTGAGCTTAATGCTTCTGATGAACAGCTTGATTTTCCGATTGTTTACGCTTCGGGAAAAGATGGTTATGCGATGCTTGATCTTGATGAGCCGAGAGATTCCATAAAGCCTCTTTTAGAGACTATCCTGCATAGGGTATTGCCGCCAATAGCTAATCCTGACCTGCCTTTTCAGATGCTGGTTACAATGCTTGATTATGACTCTTATGTGGGGAGAATCGCTATCGGCAGGATTTTTCATGGTACCGTACGTGTGGGTGATCCTGTAGCGCTTGTCAAACGTGATGGAACTATCGCCAGAGGCAAGGCAACTAAGATTATGAAGTATCGCGGACTAATCCGTATTGAGGTTAATGAGGCTATAGCAGGGGATATTATATTGATCTCCGGAATAGATGATGTAGAGGTGGGAGAGACACTTACGTGTATTGATAATCCAAAAGGATTGCCTGCTATTAAGATAGATGAGCCGACAATCTCTATGAACTTTTCTCATAATACAAGCTCTCTTTCAGGTAAGGATGGAGGCAGATTTTTAACTTCACGGCATCTACGGGAGCGCCTTCAGCATGAGGCAATGATCAATGTCGGCATTAAGGTAGAGGAGATTGCGGGAAGTGAGAGGTTAAAGGTTTCAGGCCGAGGGGAACTGCATCTGGCTATTCTCATTGAAACAATGCGCCGTGAAGGGTATGAAATGGAAGTATCCAGGCCGCAGGTGATTTTGAAAAAAATGGGCAGTCAAACGCTCGAGCCTGTTGAAGAGGTGGTAATTGAGGCGGACGAAGAGTATCAGGGCGCTGTTATGCAGGCGCTTGGAACCCGCAAGGCTCAAATGCGCGAACTCAAGACAACATCAACCGGCGCAAGCCGTATGGAATTTATTATTGCCTCAAGGGCATTGATCGGCTTTAGAGGCGAGTTTCTTATGATGACCCGGGGCAGCGGCATTATGTATCAAAACTTTCTTGAATATCAGACCTATAAAGGGGACCTGCCTAAGCGTCAAAGCGGTGTGCTTATTTCAGATAGAGGCGGTGACGCGGTAGCGTACGCGCTTTATAATTTACAGGCACGCGGTGAGATTTTTGTTGAACCGGGAGAAAAACTATATGAGGGGATGATCGTTGGGGTAAATAACAAGGGGGCAGATCTTGTTGTAAACGCCCTGCGTGGAAAGAAATTAACTAATATGCGTGCTTCGGGAAGTGATGACGCGATCGCGCTTATACCTCCTCGGCAAATTACCATTGAGTTTGCTCTTGAGTTTATTGAGGATGATGAATTGGTTGAGATAACTCCCAAGCATATCAGGCTTAGAAAACTGCATTTAACAGAAATAGGCCGCAAGCGGGTAAGCCGCAGCGCGTAATCAAAATAAATTATTTCTATAATTTAGTTGACAAAGAGAGTAGAATAGAGCATAATAAAAAGGGTAGTAAATGAGGGAATTGAAGTCTTGGTCCGCAAGGTAAAAGAAGAATTGCCTTGCGGTTTTTTGTTTCGGCCATTATTTACTATAATTTAACAGAAGGAGGTGTAGTAAGCAATGGCAAAAGGAACAGTAAAATGGTTCAATAACTCAAAAGGTTATGGTTTTATTACTCCTGAGTCGGGCGATGATGTATTCGTGCATCACAGCGCAATTCAAGGAGAAGGTTACAAGTCTTTAGATGAAGGCCAGCAAGTGGAATTTGAAGTTGAACAAGGCCCTAAAGGCGCGCAAGCCACAAATGTAAGAAAGATATAACTTAGATGCAAATAAAGCCCGGAAAAATTTCCGTGACTTATTTCTTAGGGAGATGTAATATGCATAAAGGAAAAATAAATAAAGTGGTGCGTGATAAGGGTTTTGGATTTATTGATGATACAGACGGCAGGCAAGTATTCTTTCACCAGAGTAGCCTTGTCGGAATTGGATTTGATGATTTAATTGGGGATGAAACAGTTGAGTTTGAAGTTGAAAATTCTCCCAAAGGGCCGCGCGCTGTTAATGTGAATATCGCGAGTTAGAGATAGGTAATTGGTGCTTAAGCCTAATTACAAAAAAGTAATCTAAATAGTAACTTAAACTAAAAAGCCTGCTTATTGCAGGCAAGGAGGAAACATGGGATTCAGACAAGGTGGCGGTGGTGGTGGATATGGCGGGCGTCCGCGAGAGATGCACAAGGCAACATGCGCAGAATGTAAAAAGGAATGCGAAGTTCCTTTTAAACCCAGCGGAGACCGTCCTGTATACTGCAAGGAGTGTTTTTCGAAGCACAAAGACAGGTAACCGTTAATAAAACGTACAGTACATTCAGTTTCTCTACTATGTAGGCAGTTAGTAAAGCTGCCCTATTGGTGGAAAAAAAATAAAAA
>JAKLQT010000278.1 GCA_022013205.1 Candidatus Omnitrophota bacterium
CTTCTGAGAAAAAAGCAATATCTCCTGCTCACCGCCATCTCTCCACCGCTTTAGACCGATTCCAGGCCTCAAATTAAGCAACATCCGTCCACGGGAAGCGGCTGGATAAGACTCTATTCTTCCCAGAGCTGAACTATTACATATTATTGCTTTTCATGCTTTTGCCTTAAAAAATTTAGTTAAATAATTATAAAATTAGTAAAGTTTACCATAAAAGGAATAATTTTGCAAAAAATATCATCATGCGAAACTATATAGCGCAATGATTAAAAACAGGGATTAAGGGACAAAGGCAAAGAGGCCCTTTTTCGCTGCCTATTCTCAGCATAGTTATTCGGTTTTCGTCCTGATCTCAACATTGCTTTAGCAGCCTTTCAAAATAGACTACAACTACTATAATAGTATTTAGTAGTATTTATGTAGTATTTGGGCTATATGAAGGCTAACAGGGTGATCGAGACTATGATTGACTATCGGACATCGGCTATTGACCGGTTGGGTTAGTGGTGATACAATCTGTTTAGAGAGGTGAAATGTTATGAGAAGAATATTGTTTTTATTAACCGGTATTGTTATGACATGCGGTCTGGTGTCCTGCTCTTTGCAATATGAGATGCGCGGGCTTAAAAAACTGGAATTTAGTCATCCTGCGGACTGGAAGGCAGTTGAACCCCAGGACGATTATAGATATGATTATGTGTTTAGCTTTGCGAACCAGGGAGCAGAGTTTGAAGTCTACCTGCGTACAATCTATGCGCCGCTGATGAGCCCCATGAAATGGCTGAGGCAGGAAAGAAAAACCGTAACTAAAAAGGGGTATTTCGCAGGCAGGATAAGCAAGGTTTCCACAAAGGCCTTTAAATGGCTTTTAATGGAAACAGAGGGAATGGCTCAGCAGGATGAGGAAAATATTCCCATAAGCATAAGATATTATATTGCTAAGGAAGAGAAAAGCCCACGGATGATACAGTGCTATGTTGTAGGGCCAAAGGACAGTTTTGAAAAACTTCCCGCGGCGCAGCTTAATAAATTCCTAGACAGCATTGCCTTAGAACCGCTCAAAATCCCGGATAAAGATAGTGCTCTTTATGAAAACTATATGAGCTCAGCAGCAGAAGCCGTGTTCCTGCGCAGAGGGGAGAAGCTGTTAGAAACCGGAGAGTATCTAAGGGCGATTGATGTGTTTACCTCTTTGCTTAAGAGGCCGATAACAGAAAAATTTCAGGCAAGACTGCATTTTTTAATTAGCGTTTGTTTTTTAGAAAAAGGAATTACGCCTTACATTGAAACTAAAGATAGGCGGGATTTTCAGCAGGCAATACAGGCCGCGGAGCAGGCAATAAAGGCACAAAAAGAGTACTGGCAGGCTTATTTTAATATCGGCATTGCTTATCTGAATACAGGGGAATTCATCAGGGCAAAAAAATATTTAAATCAAGCGCTAAGCTGCTGCCCGAAGACAGACCCTGAGTATGCTGTGATATGTTTTTATTATGATGAAGCCAAGGCTCCGCTGCGCTACAAGCGCTCAATATCTAAAATGTTTTCCAAAGAGGCCAGGATTACCGGCTTTGTATACGGAGAAAAAGACCCCATGGTTATTATCTCCGATAAATTATACTCTATCGGAGATACGCTCTCAGGGTACAAGATTTTAAAAATAACCCGGGATAAGGCATATATGAGATGCGGCCTTAGAGTAGATGAATTTATTTCAGGCGATCTGATCCTCCAGCCGCAAACACTTCAGGAATCAAAATAGATTTGTATTTTTCCTCTTTACAAATCGGCACGGGTTGTGTACACTCAAATATTCGTTGTAACCAGGTTCTTTTGTTCAGCTTAAATAAGAAAGAACCATAAATAATCGATTGCTTATTAATATAAGGAGCTTGAAAATGATTTCAGCTAACAACGTGTCCCTGCAATACGGAGGGCGTAAACTTTTTTCTAAAGTGAATATAGTGTTTTCACCGGGTAACTGCTACGGGTTGATCGGGGCAAACGGCTCGGGGAAGTCTACTTTCTTAAAAATCCTTTCCAGAGAGTTGGAGCCGAGCAGCGGCGATGTTAGCGTGGCTCGGGGCAAAAGGATATCCAGTTTAAAGCAGGACCAGTTCGCGTTTGATGAATACAGCGTTTTGATGAGTGTAATCATGGGGCATAAAAAGCTCTATGAGATTATGGTCAAAAAAGACGAAATATACGCAAAAGAGGATTTCTCTGACGCAGACGGCATGATTGCTTCAGAGCTTGAGGCTGAATTTGCCGATCTGGACGGCTGGAACGCGGAGTCTGACGCGGCTAAGCTGCTAAGCGACTTAGGCATAACTGAGAACATGCATCAAACGTGTATGAAACAGCTTGAATCAGGAGAAAAAGTTCGTGTGCTTCTGGCACAGGCCTTGTTCGGCAATCCGGATATTCTACTGCTTGATGAGCCGACAAATCATTTGGATATGGAAACAAGCATGTGGCTTGAGGAATTTCTTTGTAATTTTGAAAACATAGCTATTGTTGTTTCCCATGACCGTCATTTTCTGAATAAAGTATGTACGCATATAGCAGATATAGATTTTGGTAAAATCCAGATTTATGCCGGTAACTATGAATTCTGGCTTGAATCAAGCCAGCTGGCTTTAAAGCAGCGTAGTGAATCGAATAAGAAGATTGGAGAAAAACGCAAAGAATTACAGGATTTTATCGCCCGCTTTAGCGCCAATGCTTCAAAATCAAGACAGGCGACGAGCCGAAAAAAAAGTTTGGAAAAACTTACGTTCGATGATATAAAGCCTTCTTCCAGAAAGCATCCATATATAAGTTTTGAACAGCAGCGGGAGGCCGGCAACGATATTCTTGAGATTGAACATCTCACAAAATCTATTGATGGACAGCTGATGTTTAAAGACTTGAGTTTTCGCGTTGACAAAGGCGATAAAATAGCTTTTGCCGGCCTGAATAACCTTGTAAAGACAACATTATTTGAGGTTTTGCTTGAAACTACTCCCCCGGATAGCGGAACTTTTAAATGGGGTGTTTCAACCAAAAGGGCGTATTACCCAAAGGAGAACTCTTCATATTTTAATACCGGGCTTAATATAATCGATTGGCTAAGGCAGTATTCGGATAACACTGACGAGAATTTTGTCCGGGGGTTTTTAGGCCGCATGCTTTTCTCAGGAGACGAGTCTTTAAAACCGGTTAGTGTTCTCTCAGGAGGCGAAAAGGTCAGGTGCATGCTCTCACGCATGATGCTAGCGCAAGGTAATGTGCTTTTGTTTGATGAACCGACAAACCATCTGGACCTTGAGTCCATATCTTCTTTAAATAGAGGGCTTGCCGCATATCGCGGAACTATTCTTTTTGCCTCGCATGATCATCAGCTTATGCAGACCGTGGCAAACAGGATAATAGAGATCACGCCCAAGGGCTGTATTGACAAGCCTCAAATAACGCTTGATGAGTATTTGGCTGATGAAAAAATCAAGCACCAGCGCAGGGTACTGTATTCCTGATAGATTTTGCCTGCCAAAGGCGCGTGTAATGTGCCTGGGGAAAATTTGCTTCTTTCTTGTTTGGGGTGGTAAAAGGACCTGATTTCACTGATGAAAAATATATTACAGCGATTGTTCAGGTTCGGCGGAGAACGAATCTGTGTTTATCCCTTTTTAACAAAGTCCTGCGCTAAATATAAAAAAAATATTAAAATTAATCTTGACGATTAAATTGTTTATGCTATATTAGTGAAATAATTCACTGATGTTTGGGGGCGTGTATGGAACTATCTGACAATACGATTGAAAGGATATGCAAGGTTTTTGGATATCTTAATCCTCTCGAACGCGGCGCAGCGGAATTTGTTTCATCTAAGGAGCTGGCAAAGGCAATCGGTACAACAGAATATACTGTGCGTAAGGATATCAGCCTCTTAGGTGTCTGCGGATATACGCGCAAGGGATACGCGGTAAAGTCTTTAAAAGAAGAATTGGGCAGAAAGCTGAATTTAAATAAAAAACGCAAGGCTTGTATTGTCGGCCTGGGAAGGCTGGGGTCGGCATTGCTTGATTATGAAAAATTTCAGGAAGATGGTTTTGAGATTGTCGCTGGTTTTGACTGCAGTATTAATAAGCTTGAGAGAATTAAAACCCCGATAGATGTATTTTCGGATAATGATATAAAGGAGATCGTAGCGCAAAGATCTATTGAGGTCGGTATTCTTGCCGTACCTTCGCAGCGGGCCCAGGATGTCGCTGATAAACTTATTGGGGCGGGTGTTAAGGGGATATTGAATTTTTCAAATCATAAGGTTATTGTGCCTGAAAATGTTATTTATCTGAATCTTGATTTTACAAACGCGCTGCGATTCATCGCGGCAAAGATTATGATCAATCAAAACCAAAACTAGTAAGGATAGTGTCAAAAATAAAAAGAGTAGTGAATTGACTTTTTCTATATTTC
>JAKLQT010000279.1 GCA_022013205.1 Candidatus Omnitrophota bacterium
TCATTATGCCTCACAGCGGAATAATATACTAGCCTCCAATACGATAAAGAGCATGGAATCAGAAGGAGAGAACATCTCGCTGCTTATAACCGGGGGATTTCACACAGAAGGAATCACGGAATATTTTGAAGAAAAACGCGTAAGTTATGTGGTGATTGTGCCTAAAGTTGATGAATTAGATAAGGATGACACAAGGTATATTAACGCCTTGCAGGGCAGAAAAACGCCGTTTGAGTTACAGCTGGAAAAAGAGAAAAAGATTTAAGAAAGAGGGAAAAAGAGGAAAATGACAATTAAAAAAAATCATTCAAAATATACAATAGGGAACAAGATAATTGTGATTCTTCTTATTCAAACTTTTGTATTGTCCAATGCGCCATGGTCATACGCGGGTAATCTAAACGAGCAGAAATGCGAAACGGATATGCCTACACTTTCTCCGCATCTCAATATTTCTAATTTAAAAGAAATTTTTATATTGCGAACAGAGGAATTAACTTCCGGAAATATCCCGGTTGAGGTGTTCCGCGAGAGTTCAGTCGCTTCTTCTCATACCATTGAATTAAAGTATACGTTTACCTATATAGACGCGTTTGCAAGCAGAGTGTACTTGATTGGCGAATTTAACGATTGGAAAAAAGATGATCCGGAGTTTGAATTCAGGAAGGTAAGTGGTGATGAGTGGGAGCTTACTGTTCCCAGTTTCGCGGTGGGTACGCAATATAAAATTATAGTTGATGGCGTTTGGCATACCGATTATAATAACCCGGTGCAGCGCGAAGTAGAGTTTAAAATAGAGGGGAAGGAGTATAAAGCTTTCAATTCAATATTTATCGCCGAGCAGCGTTATGCCGTGGTTGAGCATTTACTGCGGGAAATCGGGCAGGAACATCTTTTTCAGGAGTGGTCAAAAAGAGGGGAAAATCAGCAGGAAAAAACTGAATTTTTTGAGCAGATACTTGAAGGAGACAGAAATTCGCCTTACGGGTTAAGAAGATACTGGGGAGATGGTAAGAGTGAGTTGGAAAAGGCAATTCGCGGAGTTAATCCGTTCGCCGGATATAATCCTGAAGTTCCTGATGGTATACAAGTAGCTGGAATAGGTGATGAATTTAGAAGGCTTCAAAACGAAGGATCAAAGTACGCGAATAAATTAGTAGTGACCATGGTTGCCGGCGGTGTCGGTGACCGGCTCGGAGCTAAACAGCCAAAAGCCCTTATTCCAGTGTCTCTGGTTGATGAGCAGAAGTATATATTGCTGTATATCGATACCATCTTGGCATTGCAAGAACGGTCTAATCGTCTGAATGGAACAAAAGATCGAATACCATTTATCATAATGACTTCAGTCGATACGCATAATGAAACCATTAAGTTTCTGCATGAAGAAGGGTATTCTTATCGTGAGGTGAAAGATAAACGCTATGGAAGTTATCGATATATGGACTCATATATAGAGATGGAGAAAGGAGAGAGTCTGATACAGATCATAAAACAAGGAACGGTTCCGGCACTGGTGGATAAAGATGCCCGTTTTGCCAGAGGCGAAGATCCTTACAAAATACTGAAAAAGCCGCATGGGCACGGAGATATTCATATGCTGCTTGAAGACAGCGGATTAGCAAAACGTTGGGAAAATGAGGGAAAAACGCATATGATTTTTATCCAGGATACGAACAGCCAGGTTGTCAACGCGATTCTGCCCGGGTTGACGGTCTCTATGGAACAGGGGTTTAATATGAACTTTCTCACTGTACCCCGCGAAGCAGGTGAAGCAGCTGGTGGGATTGTTAAACTGGTGGATAGACAAGGTGACGGATCCTATTTAGTTGGGAATGTGGAATATAATCAGCTTGATCCGCTTTTGAAGGCTGTTTTTAAACAGGAGGTAGCGGAAACATTGTTAGACCGTCTTAACATCTCTGATAAGGTAAAATCCCAAGCACAGGAAGTTATCACGGGAAGTTTTACCCAGATAACGAAAATTTTTGAAAATCTGAAAGCAATGGCCAGGTTGACAATGAACGAAAAACAATTTATCGAAATTATGGCCGAAGCGGCACTGGAGGTTGGACAAAAGAAGAATCTTCAGCAGGATAAAATAGTGAGGACTGTTGCCGATGAGTTGTTGAAATATGCGATAAGCCGTAAGCATGCCTTTGAAACAGCGCGGCAGTTGAAAATTTCCAATGGCAAGATGGAAAAAGCAATTGAAATTATTGAAAACAACTCCAGTTTATTTCTTATGAGAAATCAATTAAGAATGCTGGAACCTGGCAAGGATATACGTAGAAAAGATCTTATTCATAATATGCGCATAGCGATGTCAAAAGTCAATGAAGTTTCGGAAATAATGCTGGATATCAGTATTGACGAAGAAGAGAGTATGGTAAAGCGGGGATTCGCGATTCCGCAGAAAAAATTGGAAGCGGCAGAGGTGGTTATCCTGCATAATCTTAATAATACTGACAGCATTGCTAAAGAATTATCTCAATTGCTCGGGGAGAGAGTTGGAAAACGGATAGTAGAGACGGAAATAGTGAGGGCAAATCTTAAAAACAGCGGAGATATTCCTGATCCGAAAACAGGAAAATCTCCTTTTCCGGGAAATCTTAATGTGTTTATTCTGGCGCTTAAACCTTACGTTCAAGTCTTAGATAAAACAAAAGGAATAATGCCTGAATTTATCAACCCGAAATTTTATGACAAGGAAAAAACGAAATTTAAACCGACAAGATTGGAAACTATGATGCAGGATTTGGCGTTTAAAATGACCAAGGTTGGGTTTACCAATTTTCAGGATAAGCGTTTGGTTTTTTCTCCGGTTAAAAATAACACTAAAGATGCTGTCGAAAAACAGAAATCAGGCAATTATCCGGATCATATGGCTACCGGTGAATCTGATTATCTAAAAATTTACCGTGCGTTTTTGGCAACGATCGGAGTTAACATTGACGTGGAAGGTGACGAGGTTTCTACCGCAGACGGTATTCTCATCCGGAGCGGAGCGCAGGTTGTGTGGACTCCGAGATCATCTCAAACGATTGACGAGTTGCGGACGAAATTCAAAGGCGGCATCATTGAAAAAAAATCTACGTTATTTTGGGACGGCGAGAATGTGGTTTTTGATCAACCGCATATTAACGGAGCATTAATGGTGAATGTAGCACAGCAATCAGTAGTGACGTTGCGCAATATCAGTGTGCAGAACAAGGGATGGCATCGCATTGAATTGGAAGAGGGCGATGCAGCTTATATGATGATGAGAGGATACAAGCTAGGACGCGAAGAAAAAACTGATATTATTATTGAGGGAAAAGGTCCGATTGTACTTGAGGGAGTCGAGATGGTGGGAAATGTTAAGATTGAAAGTAAGTATAACGGTACGAATCCTGTTGGATTAAAGAATATACGGTTGGAGAACAAACTGGTAACGATAAATAAACAAGGGGATATTACTATTGCGCCTATATCTGAAGACATTGCTCCGGATATTCTTACAGGGTTTAACCCAGGGGAGAGTATGATGAAAGAAAAAATCGGGGTTTCAATGCTTTCAATAGCGATATAACTGTATGATACATTTTAGCTGATCTCGGCATACGGTATAATTTAATAAATGCTCCCAACATTGAGGGTTTTTAAAAGGGGGGAAATAAACCATACAATTACTGTGCTAACAACTAATTATGATTTATCCCGCATGCTTTGAAAACCTCGGCTTTCCCCGCTTTAAATGCAGCGGGACAGGCAAGCCGAGGATGAAAGTAAATCTGCGGGATTCCGCTCAGAAACCCCGGGCTTTAGCCCGGGTGAGCTTCATTTAACTAAATATTTTTGACAGAATGTAAATGAATAATAAGAGGAAATTAATGGGCATTTTTAGCCAGAGAAAATATAGTATTGTTGTGAAATCAATCGCGGTTTTACTTGTACACGCGTTTGTCTTAATAAGCGTGGCGCCGTCATACGCGCTGGATAAAATAACCCCGGCAGGCAAGGCGAATCTTTCACCATCAATTAATATTAGCAATAATGAAATGCTTGAAGCATTTAAGATATTAAAGATTGAGCAGATGGAAAAAGCCTTGGTATCAGATGCTCTTGTTACAGAAGCGTTTGTCCCGACGTCAGAGAAAGAAAAAATAATCTTAGAGGCGCAGAAAACAGATGCGGCTGCAGTAAATCCTAATTATCAGTTATTGGATATAATCCCTCATATGTCAACAGATCTTAAGCCTGAAGGCAAGAAGGCTGGGGGGCCGGTAATTTTGCGTGGAGTAGTGAATGTTAAATCTAACGCTCAGGGGACAATAGATGATGCTACACGTTTAGATAATATGGACGATACCTTGAGATATTTATTGAACAATAATTTTACTCCGATTCTTGTCGGCCATAACGGCAGTGTAAAATTTGATAAAGAGACCGGCAAATGGAAAGATAACCGTGAAGAGTTAGATCATGTTTATAACTACTTAATAAAGCACTTACTGCGCGGAATAATTGTATATCATAAAGGTTACCGCACCGGAACATTTGACGCATCAGGTAGAGAAATTATAGATATAACCCGAAATGAAAAGGGTAAAACAATTGAGATTGTTCAAGGGAGGATTAATCTTCTTAATAATGTCCGCCTTGATAACGAACAGGCTGATAAAAAAGCTAAACGGATGGAATTTGCCGACAGGTTAATGAGCCTTGCCGGTGAGCGTAAGATCTATGTAGCTGATGACTTTGCTGATATCGGCTCAAAAGGTGCATCAGTTGAGCAGGCACCTCTTCTTGCCAATGAAGTGTATGTTGGGCCTGCAATGGTTAGAGAGTTCAAAGAAGTGAGAGCTATATTAAAAGGTATTCAAGCTATTGTTTTCGGCAGTGGAGAAAAACTTGATGATAAACTTCCTCTTTTAAAAGGATTGCTTCAAGTAGTACGTAAATACGCGTTTATGGGAAGCGGCCCGTCAAAAGCATTAGAAAATAATCAGGAATTGCTTGAGGAACTAAAGAAAATAGCCGGAGACATGCTTGTGCTGGCTAAAGACTATAGTGATATAACAAAGTTTGATATCGGGAATCAGACTGTTGTTGAGTTTTTGGCAAAGCTGGATACCCTGAAGGCTGGAGATGTGGTTTTAGCTAATGGCACCATGGGGTTTATGGAATACAAAGAAGAGGGAAAGCTTACTGATAAATATACCGTAGGCAGTGAAAAAGTGTTTATCAAGCTCAAAAAACTGGCTCAGCGCGGTGTAAAAATCGTTATAGTTGGCGGCGACGGCGGCTCAACTGCAAAACGCTATGGTTTAGATAAGGAAGAAAATGTTGTTACATTCACAGGCGGCGGTGTTCCGCTTAAGATTATTGTAAATCAGCTTTTATCCGGGATTAAGGCTCTGGGTACTGCTCAGAAAAAAATAAATATTAAACGAAAGATGAATTTGACATCAGAGGAAGAAGCTAAATTTAATGCTTATACAGGACTGATTGACGCGCTTGATGACGCTTTTCCACAAAACTTATTATTGCATACTAGCTCAACAAAGTGTGTTGATACATTAATAGACGGCAGGCCCGGAAACCGTAAGAGTATACTGAATCTTACTATACAGAAGAAAGCGGTTGTTTATGAGATTCCAAAGGGGCAGAGACAGCCGAAAAAGGTTACGGATATTGATTTTGGTGAAAATTATAACTACGCGACAGTGCCTATGTTTATTCCAGCAGACAATATCCCAAAAGAACTTAAGGCAATGATCGAGGAAAAGAAGCCTCAGGGAGGCGCGGCAATATCCGCGGTTGTTATTGATTATCTCTATAAACACTTTAAAAACTATCCAGTGCATGTGACTACGGACAAGAAAACCCGTTCCCAGACAATCGATCCAAAGGTTGCCGGAGATGTTACTTTTAATGTTGAGACAACGATCGCTAATCTCACCTCTGATGGAGACCTGGAAATCCAAGCGCATTTTTGGTTCCGGCATAATGATGCCGCGCTTGAAGCGCTTAATGAATATATAGATGTTAATATGAAGCAGGCACCTGAATATAAAGGTGAGGCGGAGTGGGCATCAAAGGTAAATACAACTGATTCAGAAGGCGCGCTGCAGTCGCTGGCGCTTTACGGAGCAACTATTTTTGATGAATTCAGTAGAGGTGATATGACTGATGCTGAGACTGTCGCGGCGATGATCAACGCGGTTGATATCGCGGATATGCTTAATGCAGAGGGTATTCTCTATGATCAAAAATCCGGTTGGTTCGCGTCAAAAAAAGATATTGAAGCGGCAATGCCTGGATATGGGGAAAATTTGGGTAATTTTAACGCGGAATTAAACAGTATAGAAGAATTTGCCAACTTGCTTTATATACTGGCTGTTCCTAATTTCACAAAAGGAGCGGAGCGAGGGCAAAAAGCCGCAAGCATGGTAGTACAGAATGCGGTAATTAAATTGTTTTATCGTATGCAAGTGCATTTTGATGATCTTGCTGAATCGCAATTCGCTGATATAAGGATATTTGAGCCGATGCGCGCATTACTTAGTGATTACGCCGCGCGTCTTAATAATGCCTTGAGAGCTGATGACGCGATTGATGTTAACGCGAAAGGTACTGATGCGGAGGCTGTAATAGCGCATTTAACAGCAAAGACAGTAAACTTATCAGATCTTGAGCAGGGATTATTACGCGGAATATATGAGAAGTACAAAAATGACGTTCAAGGACTGGCATATGATGTTGCCCAGTTTTCAGAAATTTTTTCTGAATCAACTTTTACTAAAGCATTTCGTCATATTAAAGTTGGTAAAGCCCGCATGATACTGCCCTCTGAGAAGCCGCTTCTTGCTATTGACGGCGGTGCCGGACGTATTTCAACGCTGGGGATTGCACTGCGGATGCAGTCAGATATCAATGCCCGGGAACCAGGATTTGTTGGTGAATATTCAGTGCGTACCCGCTCATTAAAAGGTAAGGGGGGGGATAAGCTTGATAGAGCAAAAGCGCTGTTTACTAAAATGATGAGTGATAAGGTAATTAGGGTTTCAGGGATGGAGTTGGTTACCCAAGACGGCAGTATGGTTACTGTCTCCGAGCTTATTGCTGACGGCCGCTTGACTTTTGAAAGAACTAATAAAGTGGAAACCGCGCGGCAGGATTTTAATACTGATATTGAAATTGAGTGTGTGTATCCGGTAAATGTTAAATTAGACGGTAAGCTTGTGGCAATAGTTAATATTGTTGAAGCGCAGGACTTTATCGAGAAGATGAAAAATGAACTTTCTAAACGCGGGATTCATCAGGATAATATTCCCCGGCCGATAATTATTGCCGGGAAATACTACGGCTTGATGATTGACGCGACACCAGGCGGGGTAGAGATTGGAAACCTGGAAATACAAAAAGCCTGGGAAAAAGGAGAGATGTCATTAAAGGGGCCGACCGCATATAGCTTTGTCGGAGTTAATGGTTTGAAGAATAAAAATTTTGATATGAACGCGCCGCAGGAACTTGAGCGTTTGCTTGAGATTTTTGAACAAATCGAAAATGAACGCGGAGTTACTGATGAAATGTTCATTTACTTGAAGGCGCAGATTACCGCGAAACTATTACTGCCCCGCGGAGGCGGAATGCATTACGCGGGACGCTTTACGCATAAAGTTCCTATGGTTAAAGAAAAAGGAGCAATGTTTTTTACGCCTACTTCATGCTCAACTAACGGTGGTACTTATTTTGTGCGCGCGCTTTCAATAATTACTGGATTCGGCAGAAGCCTCCAGAAGATTGTAGACAAAAGCGCTGAAAAAGAAGGTACGGTTGGCGCTGTCAGCCGGGTTGTAAAAAAAGTAATTACTGTTATCGGTACAACATTGCATAAATATACAGGAGGAGATAAGAAAAAAGGGCCGTATGGCCATACTGGAGCGCAGGGAACAGGAGCGGCAAAGGGAGTTGAGCAGCATCGTCAGGTTAACGCGCATTATACTGCTTTACGTACAGGTACCGCGTTAAGAGATGGAGAAGTCATTATTGACGGAGGTTCTATTTTTGATAAACTTTCAAATTTACCGATAGATATCAAGGAAGAAGTACTTTTACGTTATTTTGAGAGATACAGCAATGAATTTACAGAAGATATCGCTATGTACTCAGAAAAAGATAAAAAAGACGGAAAGTACTTATCTGAGGATACGATTGAGGGACAACGCACTGGTTCGATCCTGTTTAAGGACTTTTTTAAACGGGTGTGGAAAAAATTGTATCGCATGGCAGTAGGTTATGATAATGAACTGGGTTATTCTTATAAGATGGAAGAAGGGCTTACTTCATTGTTCAATTCCGTAAAACGTCAAAAAGATAAGGTAAGACGTTATAAAGTCAAGAAAGCGGTTATTAAAAAGTACGAAGAATCATTACAGAAAAAAATAGAGGCGGCAGAAGTTAGTTACTATTTAGAAAGAGCGATTTAAGATGTTTTGCCGGGGGAAATGCCAAATCTGAAAATTTACCCTTTTACCCCTTGCGCAATCAGCATTTATAAGGTATACTCTCTCAGACTTTTTAAATGCGTTTAATTAATGCGGGGCTAAAAGGGGGTAAAAACCATGAAAGTAGTTACTAAAAAAAATGAAAGACGCAAGGCAATAAGGGTGGATACCCCTAAATCGGTGTCTAATTGCCGGCTTTTTTCAGCGGAATCTGAAGGAAGATTTCAGTTTACAGTCTGGCCGATAAAAAATATAAGTACGCACGGCATATCCATTAAAAGCGATGAGCAGGTGTCTCAGGGAGCTCTGGCATTTTTGAATATTGATCTGGATATAATTATGAAGACTGTGGGTGTGATTGCCAAGGTTGTCTGGTGCCAGGAGCGTGAACAGGGATACGAAATAGGCCTTAATTTTAGCTGGTGGCCAAAAGAGGATGATCGGGAATTGATGATCGACTTTGTTAAGGGTAGAATTTCATGCGAGGAAATATTATAATAATTAATGTGCAACAGGGGAAGAATAGTTAAGGAGTTTTAAGAAATATGAAAAAAAACAGGATGTCAATTAAAATCATATCATACATACTTATTCAGGCTTTTATTGCTTTAGATTTTTGCTGGGCAGGAGTAGTTGCTAGTCCTGTGGATGCGGGTACGCTTGCGCCAGAAGTGGCTTTAGGACAAGCTGATTTTAAAGCTTTGATGAAAATAATCAATAAAAAAGATGGTAGTTTATCAGCATTAGATTTTGGCGCAGATATGAATTTAGAAGATGAATTAGATTCAATGCCTGATGAAGGTGAGCTTAATATTACGACTGTTGATAATAATGGGAGTGTGGGTTCCTCCGGCAGTAATTCAAATCCATCATTAAACGGAAACAAGGGTAATTCAGTTAATGGGGGAGATTCGTTGATCCCAGCTAGTTCTCCTCCGCCAGAAGATCTTGTAACGTATGTTTTAGTTAATACTGAAAAAAGTATTTTCACTGTTTATCCCTCTGCTCAAGATGAGGGAGAAGATGCTATGCATGAAATAACCTTCCTAGAATATATGAAAGTAACAGGGCTTAATGAGGAAGATATAGCTTTCGTAGAACTTAAGGTAAAACCTATTGTTCTTAAAAATTCAAATTATTTCCAGAATGTCCAATTTTGCAGTCCAACAGTTAAGCTCCAAGAGAATGAGCTTCAACAACAGGCAAGAGGGCCTTTTCGGGTAAAGACAAATTCTACTTTGCAAAATTTAATAGAATTGGCTTTGGCGGCAGTGACTTTGCAAAATGATATAAAAGATGTTGTGACTCTTATGTATAATGCATTAGTTAATCTTACTGATGATTCTCTTGAGCCACAAAGAATATTAATAAAGAAAAAAGAAGTCAATGTAATAGGAATTTTATATTCTATGGCGGAGTATATTGAAAAGAATAAGACAATAAAATTGGCAGATGTTTATAATTTGGCAACTGAACTTGTCGGAAAATTTGAAAAACTTGGAATCCAATTTTCTGATATAGATCCAAATAGAAGAAAAACAATTGGAGTAAGACCGGAACATGTACCAAAATTACGGGAAAAGTTTGAGGCTAATCCTGCTAGAGTTGAATTATATCTTAGATATATGATGTTGTTGCATGAGGAAGGACATATTTCTTTAATTTCAGCGCTTGCTTATCAATTGAAAACAATTTTTTCAGAGACAAAAGTAAAGATTCTTGATGCTTTTAGAGCGCTTATAAAAGAAGATTGGCCAAAACTGTTTATCCAACTAGGATTTATGCCTTTGTCGAACAAGGATGAAAAAAGAAGCCAGGCTGATGTTATTATTCAAACCTTATGGTTGTTAGGTTATCATCCTCTAAGGAAAGACTTATTTGGGGTTTACTGGACAGAAGCTATCGCGCATTATTATGCGTATTTAAAAATAAAAGAACAGGTAGAATATGATAAGCTAGCTATTGAGGCTTTATCCCTCGGGATTCATTATAGCCTTGAATTAAATCCTCCTCAGTTGGAGAGACTTGGTTTTGTGTTGGAAAATTCAGTTAATTCATTTTATCCATTTTTAACTTCAGGGGA
>JAKLQT010000280.1 GCA_022013205.1 Candidatus Omnitrophota bacterium
ATCACTCATTTTGGTACCCTTTTAAAATAGAACAATATATGCAATATTCTTTAAGTTTATTACTTATTTATATGAAAGCTTAATGCTATATAAAAAAAATTATACCACAAACGTCATCAAAAAGACAATTATTCTATTGCTCAAGTAAAATCGATGAATATGCTAACCCTTAGGCTTTTTATCTTATTAACTTGCGCAGCCTCCTTGCAGCTTCCATAGTTCATTCCATCCGATTCTATTCCAACCCCAAATTCTTCCTGTAATTAAAAACCTTAACCCTCTTTTTCTTCAGCCATCTATCAATTTCTTGTTTATCAAACCTCAAAGCTTTGCCAACTTTTGAGTATGGGATTTTTCTCATGTGCGGCCAGGCATAGATTGTTCCTTTTGGTGTACATAATATATTTTATGATTACACCTGGGTAATGTCAACACATTCTCTTTACACTGAGCGAGCACTTCGACAGGCTCAGCGTAAACTCAGCGAGTATTTATTTGCCCTTTGACTAAGTTTATGCTGAGCGTAGCCGAAGCGCTCAGGGCCACTTCGACTCTCAAGTATATAGTTTACAAAAAAATGACTCGCCCCACAAGTCAGTGTTTACACTGAGCGAGTGAAGCGAGTCGAAGTGGCGTCCCCAAGGGGATATAAACCGTCGTGTCGCACCTTCCGCTTGGCCTGGGGAAACAGGCCAGTGCTCAGATGTCTCACTCCCCAAAGGGAAACCCTTATGTTTTCCCTTTGGTTATCCCTTCCTTCCGCAAGAAGTCCCTCTCGCCGATAGGGAAAAACAATCTTTTTCCCTAAAACCCTTTTTTGGGTTCAAATCCCCTGAAGCAAAAAGGCCCGCAAAAAATGCGGGCCAATATTTGGCGTCCCCAAGGGGATTTGAACCCCTGTCGACAGCTTGAAAAGCTGTTGTCCTGGACCAGGCTAGACGATGGGGACATAATAAATAGCGCTGTTGCAAAATGTGCAGATGCACCCCTCTGGGCACAGGCAAGGCATTCACGAACGAACGCGGAGGCGTACTTATCGTACGCCGCACAAGTAAGTGAGCGAATAACGCCGCAGATGTGCGTTTTTCAACAGTGCTATAATGGTGGTGAGCCGCCTTGGTCTCGAACCAAGCACAACCGCCTTAAAAGGGCGGTGCTCTACCAGATGAGCTAGCGGCCCATTAATATTTAAGAAAGTATGAAGTTATACTTCCATTATGTCGTTTTCTTTTTTCTTTGAAAGAGCTTCTAAATCCTTAATACATTTATCTGTAAGCTTCTGGATATCTTCCTGAGCTTTAAAACACGCGTCTTCTGTAATACTTGTGTCCTTTTCCGCCCGCTTTATGTTTTCGTTTGCTTCACGGCGTACACCCCGAATCGCGATACGGCCTTCTTCTGTAAGCTTATGAACAACTTTTACCAGCTCCGCGCGCCTTTCCTTTGTTAAAGGAGGAACGCTTAGACGAATAACTTTTCCGTCATTTGAAGGTGGAATCCCCAGTTCAGATTTTTGAATAGCCTTTTCAATAGCTCCGATACTTGATATATCCCAGGGCTGAATAACAATCAGCCTGGCCTCCGGGGTAGAAATACCGGCAAGCTGCTTTAAAGGGGTCGGCGCCCCGTAATAGTCCACACGCAGCCCCTCTACCAGAGTAGGGTTGGCTCTTCCTGTGCGAATAGTGCTAAAATCCCGAACACAAACGTCTACCGACTTTTTCATTTTATCTTCAGCTTGACTAATTATTTCCTTAACTGCCATATAACCTCCTAAATGAGCATGTAACTTATGGAGCAAAGCGAACATAAGCTGCTTTGCGAATTTATCCCCGAGCTTAAAATTAAAATCATGCTTTTTATGTTTTAATTTTGCCTCCAAGCGAGCGGGGCAAATGAGCCCCAGCGCTTTCTTGCGAAAGCAAGAGCAGGGGCGAATTTACTTTACAAGGGTTCCGATCGGCGCTCCCTGCATTACTTTCTTAATATTGCCTTTTCTAAAAAGATTGAAGACAACTATAGGCAGGTTATTTTCCATGCAAAGCGTAACAGCGGTGCGGTCCATAACCTTCAGGTCCTTATTAACAACCTCAATATAGGTAAGCTCTTTAAACCTCTTAGCTTTCTTATTTTTCAGCGGATCATCAGAATAAACACCGTCTACTTTTGTTGCTTTTAAGATGACCTCCGCGTTTATCTCTATAGCCCGCAGCGCGGCAGCGGTATCAGTCGTAAAGTAAGGGTTGCCTGTGCCTCCGGCAAAGATTATGATCCTGCCTTTTTCTAAATGCCTGACAGCTTTGCGGCGGATATATGGTTCCGCGAGTTCTTTCATTTCTATCGCGGTCTGAACGCGCGTATGCACACCAATTTTTTCCAAAGCATCCTGCAGAGCCAGGGCATTAATAACCGTTGCCAGCATACCCATATAGTCGGCAGTAACTCTGTCAATCGCCCTGCCTATTGTCGATGCCGCCCGAAAAATATTACCCGCTCCAACAACAACAGCGATTTCAAGGCCTAATTCATTTATCTCTTTCAGTTGCTGGGCTATATTTAAAAGAACCCCGGCATCAATACCATATCCCTTTTTAGCATTCTGAAGAGCCTCTCCGCTGAGTTTTAAAACCACCCGGCGGTATGCCAGTTTTTCAGCCATTAAAACGTATCCTTATTAAAAAACTCTAAATTTAAGTCAAACTGTATAAAAACATATTACAAATCTTCGCCTAACTGATAACGGACAAATCTGCGAATTTTAATATTCTCGCCGATCTTCGCTATTATAGAATTTAAGTAATCCTTTATTTTTATTTTATCATCCTTAACAAAAGGCTGTTCTAAAAGGCATACTTCTGAATAAAATTTATTGATTTTCCCGGCAATCATCTTCTCTATCACATTCGCCGGCTTATCCCCTGCCTGAGCAGCTATAATCTCTTTTTCTTTTTCAATAAGCTCAGAAGGAACCTGCCCCGGTTCAAGAAACTGAGGATGAGCCGCCGCGATCTGCATAGCAACATCCTTTACAAACTGTTGAAATTGCTCGTTTTTAGCTACAAAATCAGTTTCGCAGTTTACCTCTAGAAGCACGCCGATTTTTCCGCCAAGATGTATATATGACTCCACTATACCCTCTTTGGCGGCCTTTCCAGCCCTTTTTGCCGCTACAGCCACGCCCTTTTTGCGAAGCTCCGCGATTGCCTTATCTATATTTCCACCGGTCTCTATCAGCACTTTTTTGCAATCCATAAACCCGGCATTTGTTTTTTCTCTAAGTAATTTAATTTGATCCGCTGTTACAGTCATACCTATTCCTTCCCTTTTGTCTT
Organism: Candidatus Omnitrophota bacterium; assembly: GCA_022013205.1. Classification (GTDB taxonomy): domain Bacteria; phylum Omnitrophota; class Gorgyraeia; order B26-G9; family B26-G9; genus JAGLQQ01. Next base: position 3,333 of record JAKLQT010000280.1, read on the forward strand.
CGGCGTCTTTTTCTTTATTGCTGCAGTCGCTGCTTTCTTCGCCTTTACAGATTTATTTATTACAGCCTGCCCCTTATCCTCATCCTTTGCCCCATCTTCCTTTACTTCCCTGGTTGTTTGCTTAACCTGGGGAGTTTCAGTTTTTCTGCTCTTTTCAAACTTGCTCTTGCCCTCTAAAATTGCCTCAGAAACAGCAGCTGCTACAAGTCTGATGGATTTTATCGCGTCGTCGTTTCCCGGGATAACATAATCAATAACATCAGGATCGGAATTAGTATCCACTAACGCGACTATCGGTATATTTAAGCGGCGGGCTTCTTTTACAGCGGTTTCTTCTTTTTTAATGTCTACTATAAAAAGAGCGCCGGGAAGCTTGCCCATTTTTCTTATTCCGCCTAAATTCTTAAGCAGTTTTAGCATTTCCTTAGTATATACAGCAACTTCCTTTTTCTTAAGTTTATCAAAGGTTCCGTCATCGCGCATAGCTTCAAGCTTATCCAGCCGTTTAATGCTTTTTCGTATAGTTTCAAAATTTGTAAGTGTACCACCCAGCCAGCGTTGGTCTACATAGAACATTTCGCAGCGGTTAGCCTCATCAATAATGGCCTGTTGGGCCTGTTTCTTAGTGCCCACAAACAGCACATATTCGCCAAGAGACGCGATTCTGTTCAAAAAATCACAGGCGTTTTTAAGCTCCTGTTCTGTCCTCTCCAGATTAATGATATAAATACCGTTACGCTCACCAAAGATATACTTAGCCATTTTTGGATTCCAGCGCCTTGTCTGGTGCCCAAAATGCACTCCTGACTCTAATAACTGTTTGATTAAAACTGCCAAATTATTCCTCCTTTTTAAAATTAGATAAACAACTGGATCCAGGCCTTTTTATTAAACGTTAAAATACTATACCATATTTTTTTATTAATACAAGTTTTTTTTACATTTTTCGCTATTTTTCAATAAAAGGCAAACATGTCTCTAAACAATCTTTCCCCTGTTTATGGTAAAAACTCAAGGTCTGAGAGTTTTCGATATATCCCGTTTTTCTTCAGCAGCTCCTCATGAGTACCTTCTTCAATAATTTCCCCATTATCAAAAACAAGAATTCTCTTGATTTTCTTTACCGTTGCCAGCCGGTGAGCAATAATAAAAGCTGTCCTGTCCACAAGAAGATTGTCCAGCGCTTCCTGAACCAAACGAGTGGACTCAGCATCAAGCTGAGAAGTCGCCTCATCTAAGATCAGAATGGGGGGATTATTTAATATGGCACGGGCAATAGCCAGCCGCTGTTTTTGCCCACCTGAGAGCTTTACCCCCATATCTCCTATGACCTCATTATATCCCTGCGGCAGAGCTTTAATAAATTCATGGGCTTCTGCTATTTTTGCCGCTTTAATAACCTCTTCATCGCTTGCGTCATGTCTGCTGTAAGCAATATTATTTTTAACCGTATCATGGAACAGCATCAGATCCTGGGTAACAATACCGATTTGCGCGCGCAGTGATTTAAAAGTAACATCCCTTATATCTGTGCCGTCAATTTTTATTTTTCCTTTAACCGGATCATAAAAACGCGGTATTAAATTCACCAGGGTGGTCTTACCCACTCCGCTTGCTCCGACTAAGCCGATGACATCCCCCTTTTTTACCTTTAAATTGATGTTTTTCAGGATCAATTTCTGATCATAGCCAAAGCTTACATTTTCAAATGTTATTTCCCTGTTTATCAGCTTAAGCTCTTTAGCGTTTTTCTTCTCTCCCACTTTTATCGGGGCATCAAGCACCTCAAATATTCTCTTGGCCGCTGCCAGCCCCTGCTGATTTATGCTGTGTATTTCACTTAATCGCCTGCAAGGCCTTATTAATGATAATAAAGCGCCAAGAAACAACATGAAAATCCCAAAAGACATCCTCTGGCCAATAACTTCTCTCCCCCCATAGTAGAGCACAACCGCCCCGCCGCAGGCTCCGACAAATTCTGTCATCGGGCCTAAAACCAGCGCCCTTTTCTGCAATTTCATCATGATCTTATAAAAAGCAAAGTTATGATTGCCTATTTTAGTTATCTCCTGGTCTTCCATCGAGAAAGCTTTTACTATTCTTACTCCGGATATGGTTTCAAATAATTTCCGGTTTAAATCTCCCATCTTTTCCTGCGCCTGTGTGCTGATTTTCTTTATCATTTTACCAATGCGGAAAATCGGTATTGCCACCAGGGGAACAAGCCCGAAAGACATCAATGCCCATTTCCAATTTATATAAAAGACTATTCCTGCTAAAAAAACCATAGTAAACAGCTGATATACAAGATCCGTTATCCCTACGGATATTGTGCCTTTTAAGATATCCACATCATACGTTATACGTGATACCAGGTGCCCGGTCGCGCTCTTTGTAAAATAGTCCAGGGAAAAATTCTGAATCTTTTTATAAAGCGCGTTTCGTATATCATTAATTACTAACTGGCTCAATTTAGTTATCAGGTAAGTTCTTCCAAAGAAAAAAATACCTTTAAAAACAAATATTATTAATAACACCATTACAACATAATTGAGCATTTCAAGAGAAGGGGTATTGTTTATCTTTTCAATTATCCCCGTGAGAAAATCCGGCACCGGCCTGTCAAAAACAATTTTGTTCTGGCCCAGCACCTTATCGCTTAAGGGAACTAACATGGTCAAAGAAACACTGTCAAAAAAAGCAGACAGGATCATGAACACGACTGCTAAACTTAAAGTGAATACATGCGGACGAATAAATCTAACCAGGCGAATATATAACCTCATGCTTTTTCCTTTTTTTCTATATAGTGTAAAATTAATTTTTTTGCCTTGGCAAAAGCCTTAGCGCGATGGCTGATTTTATTTTTGAGTGAAGAATTTAATTGCGCGAATGTCTTATTATACACCTTAGACACAAATAAAGGGTCATAACCAAAACCTTTTTTCCCTTTTTCCTCAAAAGCGATTATTCCTTTACAAATACCCTCGACAACACCAATAATGCCTTTAGCATCGGCAACCGCCGCGCAACATACAAACCTTGCTCCGCGTTTATTTGCCGGAACTTTTTTTAACAGCCTTAAAAGCTTTTTATTATTTGAGGCATAATCAGCGCCTCGTCCGGAAAAACGGGCCGAATAAATTCCCGGGGCATTATTTAAGGCGTAAACTTCAAGCCCGGAATCATCCGCCACAGTCAGGCGTTTAGTAATCCCGGCTATTTTTAAAGCTTTCTTACACGCATTATCCGCGAACGTCTTACCATCCTCTTTTACCTTAGGAATGCCGGGGAAAGAGTTCAGGTTTAACGCTTTAATTTTAGCGTCTTTTAAGATTTTACTGATCTCTTTAAACTTATGTTCATTTCTTGTAGAAACAACAACTTCCATCGCTACGCTCCACACTGATTATACAGATTAAATAATGCAAGATGGACACAGATATAAAGTTATACATATCTGCGATTATCTGTCATACCCCAGCTCCTAGATAGAAAACACGTTTCCTTTGATCATCAAACAGATAGGGGGAATTGTATTTGCGGATTTTAATTAGTCGATTTACAAGGATGTGTAAAAATCGACTGATTACCTCGCAGACAGCCATGGACGGCCATCGAGAATGCCTGTCCGCCAATCTTTATGGCGGAAGTAAATACAATTTCACCTGGCTGTTTGCCCCGATTTATCTCTTAAATAACTTTTTCACCTTTTAAGTGATTATACCTCTTTCTCTAACTACTTACTATCCCTACCTCTATCTTCCCTTCTATAATTCTATTCAGGAGTTAGGGGGCATATGTTATCTGTGATTATCTGTGTTCATTGAATATTAAACGGTAAATCCTTAAGTGCCTTTTTCTGTAACTTAATAAGCCTATCTATGCCTTTTTTTGCCAGCTTTGTTAACTGAGTCAGCTGCTTTTGATTAAAAGGCTCTTTTTCCGCGGTTCCCTGAATCTCAATAAATTCTCCGGTTGAAGTCATGACCACATTCATATCAACTTCAGCACGAGAATCCTGCTCATAATTAAGATCAAGCATAGGAGTTCCATCAATAATACCAACACTTATCGCAGCAACAAACTTCCTTACCGGAAATAAAGCTATCCTACCCTCTTTCTGCAGGGTATACAAGGCATCCACCAGGGCAATGAAACTTCCTGTTATGCTTGCTGTACGCGTGCCGCCGTCGGCCTGGATCACGTCACAATCAATCCAGATCGTTCTCTCTCCCAGCTGTTTCAGATCAACAACAGCGCGCAGGGATCTTCCGATAAGGCGCTGGATTTCCTGCGTACGCCCGCTGACTTTACCGATGCTCGACTCTCGTGAGACCCGGCTTTTACAGGAACGCGGAAGCATCGCATATTCCGCGGTGACCCAGCCCTGCCCTTTATCCCTTAAAAAAGGCGGCACCTTGTTTTCACATGACGCGGTACATATGACTTTTGTATTACCTACCTCTATAAGACAAGACCCTTCCGCGTATTTCATGAAATTTCTGGTAATTACAACTTTTCGCAGCGCGTCCGGCTTTCTTTTGCCTGATCTACTCATAGATATTAACCCCTTTCGAATCTATTGCTACAATCAACGGAAAATCTTTAACCTCTAAAACAAAAACAGCCTCGGCTCCCAGGTCCTTAAAACAGACAAGCTTTCTTTTTTTTACATAACCGCTTAAAAGAGCTCCACAGCCGGCATATGCCAACAAATAAACTGCCCGATTTTTTTTAATAGCCTTAACCACATCAGGAGAACGTTCTCCCTTGCCAATAGCCGCAAGCAGCCCTATATCCAGCAGCCGCGGCGTAAATTTATCCATTCGGCTTGATGTGGTCGGCCCGCAGGAGCCGATAACTTTGCCTTTTGGCGCAGGATTCGGCCCGCAGTAATAAATAATTTTACCTTTAACATCAAAAGGCAAGGGTTTTCCCTTTTCCATCAGATCAATCAAACGTTTATGTGCCTGATCACGCGCCGTATACATAATCCCGGTATACAAAACCTCCTGGCCGCTTTTCAAGCCGCTTACTTTTTCTTTTGTTAAAGGCCCAATCAATCTTTTCATATTTTCCCTACCCCCTATACGCTATACCCTATACCTTATATCGTAACGCTTGCGCTGCGCAATGCGTGGCAGCTTATATTCACCGCAACCGGCATTCCCGCCATATGTGTCGGATATGTTTTAATATTTAATCCCAATGCCGTATTTTTCCCGCCTAATCCAAAAGGCCCGATATCCAGTGCATTTATTTTTTTAATTAACCGCGTCTGCATTTGGGAAAGCTTTTTATTTTTATTTAATTTATTAAACGGCATTAACAGAGCCTTTTTCGCCATAAGTGCGGCAAAATCCTGGGTTCCGCCGATTCCCACCCCGACAAAGTAAGGCGGACAAGCCCCGGCGCCTGCCTCTTTAACAGATTCAACAATAAAATTTTCAATCTCATCAAGCGTTAGCGTCGGAATTAGCATTTTAACTTTTGATTTATTTTCACTGCCAAAGCCTTTTGGCAGCAACGTTATCTTTAACTTATTCCCTTTGACAATGTCAACATGGATAATCGCCGGAGAATACACGAGTTTTTCATTCCTGAACACAGGGTCTTTCTGTATCGAAGCACGCAGATAATTAGAAGCATAGCCCCGTTCTACAGCTTTATTGATAATATCTGTTATATTTTCCTTAATATGGACATTACAGCCCATTTCCACAAACACCACCGGCATACCGGTATCCTGGCAAATCGCCAGTTTTTCTTTTAAAGCAATATCCGCGTTCTTAATAATTGCCGCTAAGGCGGTAGCAGCCAACCGGTTTTTTTCCAAGCGCTTTGCCTTCTTTAAAAGAGATAGCACATCGCCTCTTAATTCAGTATTAGCCTTAAGGCAGAGTGCGTCAACTGCCTTTGAAATTATTTTTGCAGATATTATTCTCATTTTTTATTTTTTCTATATTCGGCACTTACGCTTGTTTTGATACCGCCTCTTGAATTAAATTCTCCTTCCACAACCATCTGCTTAGGGGAACATGCCTTTACCAGGTCATCGAGGATCTTATTTACAGCATGTTCATGAAATATGCCGACATCCCTATATGCATTGATATAATATTTAAAGGATTTCAGCTCAAGACAGCTCTTTTGCGGCCTGTAGCTGATCGAAAAGACAGCAAAATCAGGCAGTCCTGTCTTAGGACAAATACAGGTGAACTCAGGCACCTCCATTTGTATCCAATAATCCTTGTCCGCGTACATATTTTCCCACACTTCTATACTGGGAAGTTTAAGTTTACGGATATCTTTTTGTAAATTCTCATAAGAACTATCTGTTATTTTTTTCCTGAGCTTCAACATTTATTTGCCCTTCCCAATAATTTTCAATTAATAACACTGTTATCTTATATTAAGAAACCTATGCACCTGCGGAATAACTCTTACATCCGTCAAATACTGCAGTGCGTATTTCTGAAATCTCATAGCTTTGTTTACCAGTTTTTGCCCCATTCCATTAAAATCCGGCTGTATTATCAAAGGTATTGTTTTATCTATTTCCTTGAGCATCCTTACCAGCTTTCTGATATCCTCGTTTACAGTAGATACGGTAATTACAGCTTTGGCAAAAACTTTTTTCCCAATACAAAGCTTAAGAAATTCCCTGTGTTCAGCCCAAAATGCCTTTGTCTTTGCGGCACTGGGAAGCTTTATGTCCAGGGAAACCACATCCATCAGGCCCAAAACCATACGGAAATTATCATAAAGGATACCATTTGTTTCAAGATAGACACAAGTCTTTTTTAAACGCGCTTTTTTTAAAAAATCAAAAATAAATTCAGCCTGTAACAGAGGCTCTCCCCCGGTTAAGCTTAAATACCCGGCTTTATGCTCACTTAACAAATTCTTAACCTTGAAGATAAGGGCCTTAACATCATATTCTTTATAGCGCTGTTTTTGGGTATCGCAATAACGGCACTTTATATTGCAACCCGCGAAACGTACAAAAACATGCCCTGTTCCCACATAAGGGCCTTCTCCCTGCAAACTAAAGAAAACCTCTGTTATTTTAGCTGTTTTCATAAGGCAGGATCTATTACTTTTGCTTTATCAAATCCGCTCTTGCGTAACTTACAGCTGTCACATACTCCGCAGGGTTTCCTTTCCCCTTTATAACAAGACCAGGTCATTTCCAAGGGCACATTTAAACGCTTTGCCAGGAGCACAATCTGCTGTTTATTTTTCTTAAGTAAAGGGGCATATATCCTGACTCCCTTATTTTCTACGCCTCTCTTTGTGCCTATATTTATGCTTTGCTGAATACTTTTTAAAAATTCTTCCCGGCAGTCCGGATACCCGGAATAATCTATAATATTCACTCCGATAAAGATCGCGCCTGCTTTAATACTTTCCGCGTACGAGGCAGCAAAACTTAAAAAAATTATATTTCTTCCGGGAACATACGTAGATGGGATTTTAGCCCTGATTTTTCTGCCCTCCGGCAGCTTAAGTTTTTTATCCAGCAAAGAGGAGCCTTTCCATGGTAATTCAATCACCAATTGCTGCCAATGACTTGCGGCTCTTCGGGCCAATTTTGCTGCCCGGCTGATTTCTTTTTTATGCCTTTGCCCGTAATTAAAGGTGAGGCTGTAAGTTTTAAAACCTTTACTTTTCGCGTAAAAAAGAGCCACCGCTGAATCTAACCCTCCTGATAATAACACTACCGCCCGTTTAATCTGATTTTTCCTGATTTTTATCTTTTTACTTTCTTGTGCCCTTGAGGGTATTACTTTTAACTCTCTACTCATAGTATGTAGCCTTGCTCCGCGATGTTTCCCAAATACTTACTCTTGCTACTGTGCAGTTATAACGTTTGACTTTTTTTGCCATTTTTTCAAATATAAACTTCGCGATATTTTCCGAAGTCGGATTGCTTTTGCTGAAATATTCCGTCTCATTGATATAAGAGTGGTCAAAATACTTTAATACCTGTTTCAGCTTCTTCCTTGCCAGCGTAAAATCCATTACCATTGACCCTTTATCCAGAGTCTCGGCTGCCAAAAATACCTCTACCTGCCAATTATGCCCGTGAAGTTTTTCACATTTTCCATGATAATCGCGCAGATTATGCGCGGCGCTAAATTCCATCACAACACTTATTTCAAACATTGGAAACCTTTCTTACGTTCTTTAAATCAAATCCCAGAAATCTTTTTCCTAATTCGGCAAAATTATCCGGCTCATCACTGACATAAAACCGCAGATTACCCTCACCCCTGTTTTTCTTGGGTGCAAGAAGCCTTTGCCGGATAAGGATTTCTTTTGCCTGCATGGCAACCTGCCTGGCCGAGTCAACCAGCGTTACCCCCTGGCCTAATATTTCTTTTATAACCGGTTTTAGCAAAGGATAATGTGTACAGCCAAGAACGATCGTATCAATTTTTTTGCTTTTAAGCGGCAGCAGATAAAGCCCGGCAACCTGTTTTGTTATCTGTGTATTGAGCCATCCAACTTCAACCAGAGGAACAAATAACGGACATTCCGCGCTGTAAACTTTTATCTTCGGGCTTTGTTGCTTTATCATTTTTTCATAAGTTTGGCTGTTAATTGTTGTTCTTGTTCCGATAACTCCGATTCTTTTGTTTTTTGTAACACGAACAGCCTCATCGACTCCCGGTGAAATCACACCGATAATCGGCACTTTAAAATTCTTCCGGGCAATAGAAAGGGCCACACTCGATGCGGTATTGCAGGCAATAATGATCAGTTTGACCTTGTATTTAAGTAAAAAAAGAATGTTTTCTATGGAAAAACGAATTACCGTTTCCCTGGATTTAGGCCCGTAAGGGACTCGCGCCGTATCTCCGAAATAAACTATCCGCTCGTAAGGTAAAGCGCGTATTACTTCTTTTACCGCGGTTAAACCTCCCATCCCTGAGTCAAAAATCCCTATTGGCCTTGAATCGCTCATCTGCTAAACCCGTCACTTAATTCAAAAAGCTTTTTGTAATTTACTATCCCTGCCGCTACAGCCTCTGCCAGCATCTGCCGGTAATAAGCATTGTTAAGCTGCATTGCCTCATTTTTATTTGTCAGATATCCCATCTCAAGCAATACAGCCGGCATATTCGCGCCTTTTAAAACATGAAATTTTGCGCCTCTGATATAGCGCGTATTAAGCCTTAACGCTCTTTTTAATTCATCCGAAATAGAGTTTGCCATTTCTATGGACTCTATTCTGTTCTCAGATAAGATCATATCCCAAAGTGTCGCATTAAGATCATCAGAGTACTCATAATCAGCATCTTCTTCAAACTTAATTACAGCATTTTCCCTTATTTGTACCGCCTTTGAAAAATCATCATAACCTGTTGATAAATAAAATGCCTCAAAGCCGTTTACCGGTGAAGTATGGGCAGCATTAGCATGAACAGAAATAAAAAAGTCCGCTTTTTCCTTATTGGCAATCTCAGTGCGTTTTTTAAGCTCAACAAAAATATCCGCGTTTCTTGTTAAAATAACCTCTACTCCATGTTTTGTAAGCTCATTTTTCAAACGAAGCGCGACATCTAAAACAATATCTTTTTCCTGTATCCCCATTTTACCGACTGCCCCGGGATCATTGCCTCCATGCCCGGCATCAATAATAATTTTTCTTATACTAAAATTGCTTTTCCTATCAAGGGGTAAAGAAGGCTCTTCTTTTGTAAATAAACGCAGAAAAGATTCCGGCACCATAATTTGCCCTCTATGGATACTTACCGGAGATTTTAAATCAAACACCTCATTATTAAATAATATAAGCCCGCTGCCGGGAAATAATTTCGCGTTTGACTTAAAATTCTTTACAGTAATGATTTTTGAAAATCCATCCCAATCCCAGCTTAAATCATATTGCTTACAAACAACAATTAAAGGAACATACTGTTTTCTGTCAAGCCGTACAAAAGAGCGGCCCATTATCCCATTAACAGATACAGAACCTGTACGCGAACACCCGCTTGTACACAGACCGCATAAAAATAAATAAATAATCAGAAGAATGCAGTAATTATATTGTTTTTTTGCCGGCATCGGATAAGTTTAAACTTAAAATTTAGTATAATTTCTTTAGTTTGCGAGTATCTATATCTCAGGTATTCTATCACTAAAACACTTTTTTTCCAATATAAAGCATAATTTCGCTTTTGGCGTATCTGCTTTTGGTGAGAGATTACTATTTATGCCGATAAGTTACAGAGAGCCTACGATCTGTTCAAGGATATCTTCTGTAGTTATCAAACCTATAACCTCTTTATCTTTGTCTACTGCCAGGCCTATCGGCTGTCTGCCCCGCCTGAATAACGGCACTACTTCATCAGCAGGAATATCTTCAGGAATAAATACGATTTCCTTAATTAACTTCTCAATAGCGCTTTCATCACTAAGTGTAGTATCCGCGATAACATCAAACAAATTAATAACGCCAATGAACTTTTTTTGTTCTTCATCAAAAACCGGATAACGTGTATATTCACTTGAGGACGAAAATTCAAGAAAAGCTTTTTTAGAAATATTTTTATTTATATAAGTCACCTGTTTAATAGGAATCATTATTTTTTTGACACTTTTCTCCGACAATTCAATAGCCCGATGTATCATCGTATGTTCTTCAGGAGTAATCTCGCCATAGATTACCCCTTCACTGGCCAGGACCTTAAGCTCGGTCCTGGAAGCTAATGCCGAGAGTGCCTGCTTCGCGGATATTTTAACCGGAACAATTAACCTGGCTATCCAGGTAGCCGCAATGCCTATAGGTTTAAAAATTCGTCCTGACCATTCAAGAAAACCCGCGAATTTAATTGATCTCTCATAAGGCCGCGCCTGAAACCAGGCTTTAGGGATATATTCACTAAATATAAGCAATGTTATACTGACTAAAACAGCGGATATGGTCTTTCCCCATCCGCCCCAATAACGCGCCGCCAGATTGGAACTTAGAACAGCTGTAATAACTATACAAAGATTTGTTCCGACCAGTGTTGTCCCAAGTAAATAGTCAGGATTATTAAGGAAACGGCTCAAGATCAAAGCCTCTTTTTTACCGGATCTAGCCTGATGACGCAATCTGATACGCCTAATAGAGATAATTCCGGTCTCCATCCCGGAATAAAGCGCCTCACCCAAAATACATAAAACTATAATCGTGATCTGTATAAAATCAATCATCGTTTTTCTCTTCAGTTAGCCTTTCAATAATCGCGTCTGTAACCCTGCCTTTTTCTACTGCTCTGACCAATACCCTGCATCCTTGTGCCTCAACCACATCTTTGGGTTTGGGCATTCGTTCCAGATAGGCAGCCACCCAGCCGCTCAAACGGTCAACATCTTCAGATTCCAGTTCTAATTCCAGGTTATAGTTTATTTCCTCAAGACTGGTTATTCCATCAACCAGCCAGCGATTAGCTCCAAGCTTACGAATAGGCTGCTCTTCATGAGAACGGATATTACTGACATCCGCGATAATCTCTTCTAAGATATCGCCTTGAGTAATAATGCCTGCTGTTCCGCCAAACTCATCCTTTACACACGCGATAGATTGTTTTTCTTTTCTCATTGTGGTAAGAAGATTATCAAGAGGCATTGTTTCCGGGACAAAAAGCGGAGTAAATATTGATGTTTGCAAATTCATTAAATCTGATAATAAAAATTTTTTTACATCAAGAAACCCTTCTATTTTGTCTATTGATTCCCTGAAAACAGGAAGGTATTTTCTGCGAGATGATCTGGCAATTCTTTCATTTTCCTTAAAATCTTCTTCAAGATCAATACCGATTAAATTCACGCGGGGCGTCATTACATCACTTGACCTTAATCCCTCAAGACGGATAATCCCCTCTACCATAATACGCTCTTCCCTATCTAAAAAACCTTGTTCCTCTCCTATATTTAAAGCTGTCCTGAATTCTTCTTCGGTAAGTTTTACTTTTTGAGGGTTTATTAGTTTTTCCAGTCTTACAGTAAGAATATCCATAAGTTTTCGAAGCGGCGTCATTATCCATATCACGAATTCAAGAAACCCTGAATAAATAACCGCGACGCGCTCAGGCATATGCAAAGCTATTCTTTTAGGCGTGATCTCTCCGAATATAAGCAATACCACAGTCACTATTGGAATCGCCGCGATGGGAGCCCCTGCCGGATGGATTTTATAAATAATACTGTAACCAAGAATAGATATCAAAACATTTACAAGCGTGTTACCTATTAATATGCTGAATAACAGCCTTGTCGGATAAACCAATATCCGCTCTATCCTCTCTGCTGCTTTTTTATGCTTAACTCTTATCCTGTGTATGTGCAGAGGGTTAAGGGAAAAAAACGCAGATTCCGAACTAGAAAAAAAAGCCGAAAGGCATACCAGTAGAACCAAAACCGTAATTTCAGTTGTTAGACTTATTACTATCATTGTGATAATAATACTAAAAAATTGCAATAAGTACAAATATTTTTTGAATTTAATAAGACAAGCCTGCTGCAGGAGAATAATAAAGCATCGATTACCATTTAAAAACCTGATATATTCAGGTTATGATTACACAGATACTGCCAACGATACTTTAATCCGTGTAATCCGCGTAAGTTGTGGATTTTATAACTTTTTTCATCTTATTTTAATCTGTGAAATCAGGTTCTTTAGTTTTTAGTCTTTTTTCAATCTGCGTAATCTGTGGATCGTAATCTGTGGATACTATAAGTTCTTTCACCTTTATTACCTAAAAACGCGTTAGCCGGAATCCTCTTTTCCAAAGCCTCAAGCACGATTTTCGCGCATGCTAAAGCATCAGACTTCGCGTCATGGTGCTTAAGCGGTATGCCAAAATAGCGGCAAACGTCCGGTAATTTAGTCGGATACAGCCCCCATAAACGGCGCGCCAGTTTCATGGTGCATAGATACTTAATATCCGGCGGAGTAATGCCGGCCATAGCACAACACGCGCGCAAGACCCCGCGGTCAAACGACGCGTTATGCGCGGCAATAAAGTCTACGCGATTGAAGAGGCTGTTAATTTTCGGCCAAAGCTCACCAAACCCGGGCTTGTTCTCTACATCTGTCCATGTAATCCCATGCAGATACGAAAAAATGAAGTCCCGCCTCGGAGGCCGAATAAGTGTACATATTTTTTTAACAATCTTTCCCTTCTCGACAATAATTATTGACACTGAACAGGCGCTGTCACGGCCGTAATCAGCAGTCTCAAAGTCTATCGCCGCGAAACGATTAAATGTTATCGGATTAGCCTTGCGTTGTTTATTCATATCAAGAACTATATCACTACATAACACTTTCGTCAAACCAGCCGGACTATTTGTTCCCATAAAGGCCACAGATTAACCACGAAACGCACAAGGAACATAAAGGGAATACAGGGAAAAACGAACGATTTTACCACAGAGTACACGGAGAACACAGAGAGTACGGAGTTATTAACACAGATAACACAGATAAAAGATAGTAGTGTGTATAGACATGCTCAACCCGCTATGCGGGTATTGGTTATTAAAATGTGAATCAAAAGAAAAATAAATTTTTCTTGTTGAGTTCAGCATTTGAATACCCCGGTGTTTTCTTGGAAAATACCTTGAGCATATATTATGTTGAAAAGAATATTTATCCCGTATGCTTTAAAAACCTCGGCTTTTCCCGTGGAATGCAAAGAATTCCAGGGATTAAGTCCTTGAAATTTCTGCAAAATTTCAGAGGGATACCGGGTGAGCTTCATTTATACGGATAATTTTTTCTCTATGGGATTCTGTGCGCTCTGTGGTAAAAAGTCTTTTTTCGTATTTTACGGAAAAATCATTTTATTTTTGACACTGCCATTTTACGACAAGGAGCAAAAAAATGAACGGAATTTAAAAAACAAGTTTCAATCCACGCTCCCGTGAAGGGAGCGACTAATGGAGAAACCGGCTCTTGTACCTTGGGCCAATGTTTCAATCCACGCTCCCGTGAAGGGAGCGACAACACAGCTCGGAGATATACTTTGGGAGTTGAGTTTCAATCCACGCTCCCGTGAAGGGAGCGACTGCAATGCTGGCTGGCGAATTGGCTTAGTGGGTTGTTTCAATCCACGCTCCCGTGAAGGGAGCGACATGGATATATATGTTAAAAAATTAAAAGACGAGATGTTTCAATCCACGCTCCCGTGAAGGGAGCGACGTAGGGCATAGCCTATCAAGGCCTTATATTTATGGTGTTTCAATCCACGCTCCCGTGAAGGGAGCGACATTACAATGAATAGTATTTTGTGATATATTATAAGTTTCAATCCACGCTCCCGTGAAGGGAG
>JAKLQT010000281.1 GCA_022013205.1 Candidatus Omnitrophota bacterium
AATCGCGTCTATGGCCGGTTTAACAAAATCCTCGTTTACAGCTATTTCAATACGCACTTTCTTTAACAGGTTTACCTCGTGAATAACACCGCGGTATGTCTCTGTAAATCCCTTTTGCTGACCGCAGCCTAAGGCATTAGTAACTGTCATTTTGTAAACATCCGCATCAAACAGCGCCTTCTTTACATCAGGTAGTTTATGCGGCTGTATCAAAGCTATAATTAATTTCATTTTACATACACCTCCTTTTTATGATTCTGTTGTAAAGATCTGAAACCCGGAATAAGCTTCCATCCCATGCTCACCTATATCAAGGCCTTTCAGCTGTTCCTCATCGCTTACACGCAAACCGATTGTTGCCTTAGCAATGCTGAACACAATAAAAGCCGCTATAAAAGCCCATGCAAATACAGCCCCAACACCGATCAGCTGTGTCATAAATTGGCCAATCCCACCGCCAAAAAACAAGCCGTTAACAGCGCCCATGCCGCTGGATTGCCCATAAGCTGCTTCAGCAAATAAGCCGGCTGAGAGCGTTCCCCAGGCGCCGCAAACACCATGGACAGATATAGCACCCACAGGGTCATCTATCTTAAGTACTTTATCAAAAAACCCAACACTGAAAACTACCAGAAAACCGCCAATTGCTCCGATAATTATCGCGCTAAGCGGTGAAACACTAGCGCAAGGAGCAGTAATCGAAACCAATCCTGCCAAGGCGCCGTTTAAAGCCATGGAAAGGTCCGGTTTTCCATATTTTTTCCAGGTTACAAACATGGCAACGATTGATCCGGCCGCGGCTGCCAAATTGGTTGTTACAGCAATGGTTGCAATGCTTAAATTAGTTCCTGATGTTGTACTGCCGGCATTAAAACCAAACCAGCCAAACCAGAGTATAAAAACACCTAGCGCGGCCAAGGGGATATTATGTCCTGGTATCGCGTTGGAGCTGCCATCCTTGTTATATTTACCAAGTCTTGGCCCAAGCAGCAAAGCACCGGCTAATGCTGCCCAACCTCCTACAGAATGAACAACAGTTGAACCGGCAAAATCAATCATACCCTTTTCAGCAAGCCAGCCTCCTCCCCATATCCAGTGTCCCACAACCGGATAAATAAACGCGGTAATGCACACACCATAGAAAAGATATGAACCAAACTTTGTACGCTCTGCCATAGCTCCAGAAACAATTGTTGCCGCGGTTGCCGCGAACACAGCTTGAAACATCCAGCAGGCAAACTGCCATAATCCGTCCGCAGTGGAAGGATCTGCCGCGCTTAAGAAAAATCCGTCTGTACCAAACAAGCCCATGGCGCTTGTTCCGAACATAATGCCAAAGCCGATCAGCCAGTAAGCCAACGATCCTACACTAAAATCCATAAGATTCTTCATCATTATATTACAGGCATTTTTTGCCCTGGTGAAACCTGTTTCCACCATAGCAAAACCAGCCTGCATAAAGAACACCAGAAACGCCGCAAGCAAAGTCCAAACCGTATTTATTGCCACAGCATTACTTTCCGCGGTTATTGCCGCTTCTTCCGCGAACACCGGAAAAACTGTAACTGCAGACAATAAAATTACATTAAACAATATTATCCATTTTTTCTTCCAAAAATTTGCAAACATAATTTACCTCCCTTCCTTTGACACTATCTTTGTTAAAACGAACAACCAATACTAACTCCGCCACAAGTTCTTTTTTTCTGATTTCCGTCATTAGCATCTTTTAAATCACCAAAAGGTGATACATAACCAAGCATAGGCGACATTGACAAACTCTTCGTAAGCGGTATGGTTAAACCCGCTGTAAGCGTCATATCTCCGCCGTCCCCTTGAATAAAAAGCTTATCATTAAATCCTACGCTTGCCCCCAGATCAATAGTGATTTTCGGCTGTTCAAAAGCAGTGATACTGTGTGAAACCGCAAAAATAAGATATGTACCGTCTCCTCCGCCCTGGTCTTCTTTACCATAGTCTTTATAGTAAGTCACTGATGGTGAAAACAGCACCGGCAAAGAAAATCCGACATACCATTCTTTACTATAAGTATCAGCAGTAGGAAAAGCATAATAAGTATTCCCTACAGAGACACTGACATATTCAGAATCATAGGTATAATCAATCACAAAATCCTGTTCATCAGAACCAGCTGTATCATCTTGAGAAGCATCATAGCTGCCCCAGTAAGAAAGCGTAAAACCGTATCCACTGACATTAACTCCAGGCTGAATTACAGGATCAGTATCAAGAGTAAACCCTCTCCACACATATTTATTGTAGACATCAAAACTCGCCGATGCTTCAAGATTAAACTCAGGCAGGATCCCTTCTTCAAATCCCGCATTTACATCAGTAGTAAAAAGTGTAAAATAACTCATGATCAATATAAAAAATATGCCTGTTACCTTTATTGCCAAATTCATATCATCCCTCCTTATTTTTGAATCATCAATATTATATTATTGCTTTTTCACCACGTTCTTCTGTACGCACACGTACGCAATCTTCCATTGGCAGTACCGCGATTTTTCCGCTTCCAAGTGTTTCTTCTTTGCAGCAGTTTATAATAGCAGTAATCAAATCTTCTACCTGCTCATCAGCTACATAAAGCTCAATCTTGGTTTTAGGCAAAAGCAGAAAGTTGTCCGGCCTTGTTGATTGACTGCCGAATCCCTTAACCTCACTTATTGTTGCACCTCCAAGTCCGGCTTCTCTCAGCGAATCAACCACCTCTTTTAATTTTTCCTGTCGGATTATACATTCAATTTTCTTCATCCCTATCACCTCCTTAAAAAAAATAGCGCCTTTGTTTCCTTATTTGGAAAAGCTAAAGACATTAAAGTCTCAATAAAAAAAGGCGTATCATTTCTAATACGCCTTTGTATAAACACTTCACTGTGTTTTTACTCGTCTCTCTATTCTTTAAAGTAAAAACTAATTATTTTTGGTAACCTTTTTCCTCCATTTTCTTATTATGCTTTTTTTATATTTTAAAACCATTACATGAGAAATCCCAAGCTCCTTGGCAGCTTCACGCACGGTATACCCTTTTAGCAAACAAGATAACACTGCTTTTTCTTTTGGTGTTAAACCAAGATTTTTTATCTCATCAACTGTAAGCTTATTTTCTATCTTTATGCTGAAATTTTCCTTTTTATCCTCAAGAATATCTCCTAATGTCAGTCCTGACGTGCCTATGAGCGCATCCAAACTCGATAGTGATGCCTTTGGCCTTCCTTTTCTTAAAAAATTCTGGATATGGAATTCGCAGCCTTTAATTACATAGGCCTGATTAATGCCTATAGGAAGCCCGTACTGATAGTTTTGCCATAAGTAAAGGCACATCTCCTGGAAAAGATCTTCTTCGCTGTAAAAACCCCAAAGCACATGTCTTCGCGCAATCTTTTTAAGCGCTAGCGTAATTTTTTCCAGTAATATTCTAAAATCCATCTTTTACCACCATTTAAAAAATAAAAGAGGCGTTCTCTCGAACGCCTCTTTGTTCATTTTGAGCACCAGCATTGTGCTCTCTACTGTAATTAAGTATACCACAATATATTCGCATCTTCAAAGAAAAAAATAGATTAACACTGAGCGAGCACTTCGACAGGCTCAGCGTAAACTCAGCGAGTCGAAGCGGCGTCCCCCTTGTATGAGCCGAGGGGAAATCTCTATATTCCCAAATAACGCTTATATATAGAAAGCACCTTAATATATATCCAATACTGCAATTTTAGAAAGATAATTCCTCGTTTAATATCCCTTTTTATTCTTTAGTTCCTGAGCCTGTTTTTTAATTATTCCCATCTCTTCCGGGTCAATTAATTTTTCAATGGTGGCCATAATGTCGGGATACTGTTTCTCTATGCCTTTAGCTACGTCATCCATAACTATATTGTCAAGGTTATTCGGTGCGTTTATCGGATAGCGTATGGCATAAGAAAATTCAAATTTCGTAATGGGAATGCTCTTAGACCAAAGCAACTCTAGGGTTGCGATTTCCTTTAATTCCAGAATGATTTTCCCGGTAACTTCCACATCTCCGGTATCAAGGTAGGAAGTAAGCATAAAGTTAGCATAGTCGTGTTTTGTATTTTTTCCCGTAACGAACAATTCCAGCGTCGGGATCAGGCGTAAATCAATAGCTTTTTTATCCTGGAAAGGTATCAGGTCATACGATTCAAAAGGGCCGCGGACGGAAAACCCCTTTGCTGCAAGCAGGTTAGAAAAGTCCTGCTTTACCGCGTTAGACAAGTTGCCGAGCTGTTCAAAGTTATACCACGTTATAAAATCAACTTTAGGATGATAATTATACGTAATGTCCCCCACTGTAAAAGTTACTCCCTCTGAATTAGGCGTTTCCTGTGCGGCCGGCGTATAAGTAAAGTTTGCCACATATTTGCCGGTTTCTTGCTGCGATGTTTGCGACGCAGGTGTCGTCGCGCAACCGATAGGAAGAACAGCTAAAAGGGAAAGTACCAAAACCATCAGATATTTTCTTGTCATATTTTCTCCTTTCTTCTCTTAGGTAATGATTTTGGTCACACCTCTTGTGTCCTGAGAACAGTCCGATGTAATCATCCAATGCTCTATTATAGCCAATGCAACAATATAATCAACAAAATTCGTTTTATATTGAAGGGGACATAGTCCTGAATCCCAGCTTCTGGGGAAAAAAATAAAACCACCCGTAAAAGGGTAGTTTTATTAAGGAGGCTAAAGTTCTTTCAGCTTATTCAGTGCAATCAGGTAAAAATTTCCAAGTTCTAGCTGACGCTATAATAAAAAGACTCTTCTGCCGCAGGTTCAACAAATTCACTTTTTTCACGGAAGCGAACAAAAGAAAGAGAACTTTGCTCAATCTTGGCATATTTGCCCTCTTTGGTCTTCTGTAAGAACCTCAAGAAGCTTTTTTCGTCAGGTCTATTCAAATTCTTATCTTTTTTCATATTCTCACCCTTTATATGTTTACCCTATTTCATGTCAGGAAGCAACAGGCCCCATCAACGTCAAATATAACTGTGGAATATTTTCTTATTAATTAGTCCTAACTTGGCAGAAATTTTGGTTCTTTCTTAATTAAGTGTGGACTCCGAATAAAGATTATGGGGGAATTTTTAAGCGCACTCACAAATTTAGGCAAATATTCGTTGTGTTTTTGGGTACCCTTTTGGGC
>JAKLQT010000032.1 GCA_022013205.1 Candidatus Omnitrophota bacterium
GCCATAGGCGGGAGATTCCCGCGGAGTGGACTACGCTATCGTGTCGTGGTCGTTCACATAGTTTCCGACACCTTATGAAGCATAGCTTCGTTTCCTGTGTATGTAGGCCTGTCATGCTCCTGTCATGGGCATGGTCATGGGTTTATCCCATGATTTATCCCATGAGTATAGCGTGAACACCCCTCAGTGATCAAGTTGAGAAAGGTCATTAAGTCTGCGACGGAGAAATAATCGGACTAAACTATTACAGAGGTTCCCTTAAATTTTAACGGGACAGATGTGAGGGGAAAATATGAAAAATATGACGGCAATAAGGGAGAATAAATGCCACATATATCTACGGGGTACAAAAAATTCGATGTTCTTTTAGGTGGCGGTCTTAAACGGAAAAGTCTTACGCTTTTAGCTGGAGCTACGGGATTGGGTAAAACTACACTGGCATTGAATATCACCGCTAATATTGCGCTTGCTAAAAAGCCACAGACAGTCCTTTATTTTAGCAATGATGAGTGTCATCATACTCTTACTGAAAACTTGATTGCCGCAACAGCCAAGGTGTCAGTTGCGGTTGTCAAACGGTCCGCGTTTGCTTTTAATAAAGAATTGGCTTGGACGGCAACTAAAATTTCCGCGAGTCCTCTTTTTATTGAGGGTGGAAAATGGAACTCCTGTAATCTTTCTACAATGATTGGCATCGCTAAAAGCAATATTTTTCCGGGACATTTTAATAAGCATATGGATGCGCCCAGTCTCATTATTATTGACCATATCCGATGTGTTGCTGACCATGCTCGTAAATACCGGAACAGCCGTGAACACCTGCGAGTGGTTTTGGGGAAACTTAAAGAATTGGCTATTGATTTGAATGCCACTGTTGTAGCTATAGTTCCGATTCATCATAGGCAGGGAAAAGTATGCGAAGCACAACCTCGCGAACTTGAAAATTTGTTTGGAAAGGATAAGTTTTCAGATGAGCAGCTTTTTATGCGCGGGGAGCTTACTCCATTAGAACATAATATTGAGCTTCATGCAGCGGTTCATAAGGGCAAGGCTGTTTTATCTTATAATCCGGAACTTGCGCTGTTTTCGGAAAAATCCTCGGCGACTGTTCCTATTCAGGGGGATTTGCGGAACATTTGAGAGAAGCGTTAACGGTGGACTGACCATTCCTCAAAAAATGCTTTATTGGGGAACAAAGATGCCTCGGCGTTGGTATGCGCAAGTAGAAACGGCCAGTTTGTTATAATTAGAAACAAATAACCCGCTGGTTTTTTAAGGAAAACTTTTTAAATGCAACATATTATTTTTGATTTAGAGGCCACCTGTTGGGCTCATCGAATTCCCATGAACGACATGGAAATAATTGAGATTGGAGCTGTCAAACTCAATGAGGATTTTTCTTTTATCGGAGAATTTTCTTCATTCGTGAAACCGATAATAAATCCGGTTTTGAGCGATTTTTGCAAAAAACTAACTACCATTAAGCAAACCGATGTGGACGCAGCGGAAGATTTTAAAATCGTTTTCCCAAAATTCTTAAATTGGATAGGAAACGAGACTTTCACACTACATTCATGGGGAATTTACGACATAAAACAAATAACTATAGATTGCGTGCGCCACAACTTGTTTTTTCCAGAAAGTTTCAAAAATCACATAAACTTAAAACAACGTTTCTCCGCGGAATATAAAATTAAACCTTGTGGAATGCATAATGCTCTTAATAAACTTGGTTTTAATTTAGATGGCGTTCATCACCGCGGTATAGACGATGCGAAAAATATAGCAAAAATAGCGCAAGTTTTGTTGGGTGAAAAATAAAATACAAAATTACTTTGTGTTTTTACGGCAATAAATTGCATAATTTTGTTGGGGTGGTAATCCTGCCGTTCACTATAAAGGCGGGATATGCCCGCCAAACACCGAGGCGGGTCTCTGCCACTGAATCTTTGGCAGACTTCCGCCACTACAACTTCGGCGGACTTCCGCCACTACAACTTCGGCGGACTCACCGATGTAGTAATGGGGAGCACCGATGTAGTAATGGGGAGCACCGATGCAGTAATGGGGAGCACCGATGTAGTAGTGGAGAGCGCCAAAGTAGCGTGGCGGAAACTTATTTATCTTTTAAAATTAAATAAAGGACTTCAGAGAGCTTCCGTTATAATGCGTTCGCCGTTTGCAATTTGCGTCAAAATCATGTTCCATGATAAATTAAAAAGCGGAATCCATGGCTTTTTATAAGGGGAAGTAAGATTGCGACTAATTAATTTGGTGGAATTTGGATATTGCCGTTCCCGCCACTACTGCATTGGCGGGCAGGCCCGCCAGCTATCCCCTAATTCTGCTACCGATATTCGGTAGCAGTTTTTGTTTTTAGCGGTATTTACCCCGCCTCGTTCTGCTTGACGACGGGAGGCAAATACCGCTTTCTTTTTGTCTAATGAACCCTCTATACTTGCAAGAATTTTGTCTATTTCCCGCTATTTTTCTCAGACCCTTTTTTTAAAAATTTTATCTGCTTAGGAAGCTTCTTACCTTCGGA
>JAKLQT010000282.1 GCA_022013205.1 Candidatus Omnitrophota bacterium
CCATTATCTCATCAATACTCTTATGAGCGTCGACATCCATATTCCTGAGCTCACTCAGATCGGTCAACAATTTAAATCCAGGCTTAAGTTCATGGATACTCCGGGATAACTCGCAAAACAACTCCCCACCCTGCAGAGTGTCAAAATATTCCCGCAGATGAATTTCAAGAGTATTGGCGGCAGTATTGAGTTCAATCTTATACATTAATTAACTCACCTCTTAATTCTAAAAATTTCTTTCTCTAGACTTATATTACCGCCATTAGGCTATTTTGACAAGTTAAAAATATTTACTTGATTATACATTCAAACTGCCTTAAAATTAATGCACATGAAAAATACACTTCGAGCCTTTATAGCAGTGGATATAACCTCAGAAATTCGCAAAGAGCTTTTCCGCCTGCAGTCAGAACTAAAAAAAAGCCTTAAAGGCAATATATCCTGGGTAGAACTAAAAAACATACATTTAACGCTTAGATTTTTAGGCCAGATCAATGATGAGCAGCTGGAAGAAATTAAAAAGATAGTTGAGGAAACCGGCAAGAAAATCAAGAAATTCAATCTGGGATTAGGCCTCATAAGAGCTTTTCCTGATGTTTCAAATCCGCGAATAGTATGGGTTGGTATTAATTACGGATTTAAGCAGCTGAATGAAATTAACGCTGAACTTGAGGATAAGCTGGAAATAATCAATTTTACTGTGCGAGAAAAGCATTTTCATCCCCATTTTACAATTGCCCGCGTAAAATCTATTGACGGGAAAAATATACTTCCTGAGATCACCCGAAAAATCAGGCCGAAGCTATTAACTGAGGCCGTTGATAAACTTATTATCTTCCAAAGTGAACTTACTCCCCAGGGAGCAAAGCACACAGAGTTATTTGAAGCAAAATTATCTACGTAAGAATGCCACAAAAATTAAATCAGAATTGAGCGGATATAATCTATTATATTCAAAGCAGCGAGCGCGTAAAAAGCCGCTAGAATATCATCAAGCATTACACCAAGACTCCCCTTTATACCCTCTAGTCTCTTTATGGGAAATGGTTTCAGGATATCAAACACACGAAACAGGAAAAATGCTGCCAAAGCATGAAAAAACGTAGCCGGAATAAAACAGCAGCATATAAGCATTCCGCTTACTTCATCAATGACTATTTTGCGTGAATCCTTTTCATTCAGTACTTTTTCCGCCCGTCCGCATGTAAGAAATCCCAAAAAAACGATTAAGCCCGTTAAAGTTTGCAGGTAAAAAGGATTCCCTTTAAGCAGAAAAAAAATCAGCAATCCCGTGATACTGGCATATGTACCGGACATTCGAGGTAAATACCCTATGTAAAAGAAACTAGAAATCAATCTAACCATCTTTTAATTCCCAGAATATTTTTTTATTTTTAATAAAATACGAAATACCGGATATAAGAGTTAAGACGACAGTAATCAGCATTAATATATATATGCTGATATTCAGGAAAGGTTCATACTCAGCTCTCCAAAACGAAATGCCGGCATCCCCTGCCTCCTTGATTATAATTACGCCAAGTATAAAAAAAATCGAAATCATCTGTGAAACTGTTTTATGTTTGCCCGCCAATGAAGCAGCTAAAACCTTTCCTTTACTTACTCCAATAATCCTTATTCCGGTTATTACCAGTTCTCTAAAGATAATCACAACAACCATCCATGCCGGGACTAAACGCATTTCCACAAAAGCCAGAAACGCAGCCATTACAAGAATTTTATCAGCAATCGGATCAAGCAGTTTTCCTAAGTCAGTAATCAAATTGTATTTGCGGGCAATATACCCGTCATAAAAATCAGTTATGCAGGCAATGGTAAAAGCAGCCAGTGCTAAGACCTTTCCCAGCACTCCCGAAGAAAAAAGCAGAAACATGAAAACAAAAGTTAACACAATCCGCCAAATAGTCAGCCTGTTGGGTAAATTCATACTTTCTCTCCGGTCAAATCGTAAAGCACATTGTCTGTAATCATCACTGTTTCCATACTCCCAACTTTAAAGTCTTTTCCTTTGACATAAACAAGCCCGTCAACATCAGGGGCATCGTATTGAGTCCGCCCGCTGGCCAACCCCCTGTTTAAAACCTGATCAATAAGCACTTCCATTTTTCTGCCCACAAACGCTGAGTTATTACGTTCAACAATTTTCTGCTGCATAAGCATGATCTTATTCCGTCTTTTATTCTTTATATGCTGCGGGATCTGGCCTTTAAGTAAAGCTGCCGGTGTATTTTCCTCCGCCGAATATGTAAAGACACCTAAGCGCTCAAATTTCACATCCGCAGCATATTCATAAAGCTCCTTAAACTCAAGCTCTGTTTCCTGCGGGAACCCTACGATCATGGTAGTACGCAGAGCGGCATCAGGGATAATTCTCCTTATATCGGCTATCAACTTTTTAATCTTTACAGCGTTTACTTTCCTTTTCATTAATTTCAATATTCTGTCATTTATATGCTGAATAGGCAGATCAATATACTTGCATATTTTAGGTTCATCCCGTATAAGTTTTAGCAGCGAAACGTTTAAATGCCTGGGATGTGAATATAACAGCCTGATCCATTGGAGCTTTTTTATTTTTACCAGTTTCTTCAGAAGCTGATCAAGCGCATACTTTTTATAAATATCATAACCGTAAAAAGTAGTATCCTGGCTGATCAGGTTAATCTCTTTTATGCCCCGATCAGCCATATCACGCGCTTCATTTACTATCGATTCCATCCGTCTTGAACGAAACGTTCCTCTTATCTGAGGGATAACACAATAACTGCAGCGGTTATCACAGCCATCCGCAATTTTCACGTAAGCATAATGCTCAGGCGTCAAGTATATACGCGGCGTATTATGATTATATAGATAGTGATTACGGCCTATATTGATAACCTGTCTCTGCTTGAACAACTTAGCTATCGTAGCCGATATTTTATCGATATTCCCGGGCCCCAAAAATCCGTCAACCTCATCAAGCAAAGAAGCAAGCTCCCTGCCATAACGCTGCGGCAGGCATCCTGATACGATAATTTTTTTTAGTTTTCCCTTCTTCTTTAGATCAACCAGGTTAAAAACAGTATCGATTGCCTCCTCTTTCGCGTCTTTTATAAAAGCGCAGGTATTCACAATCGCCACATCACAACCCGACGGGTTTTCTTTTATTGCGAACCCGGATCTATGCAGAAAACCAAGCATTATTTCCCCGTCAACAAGATTTTTCGAACAGCCCAGGTTAATTAATGCTACTTTCATTTTTGAGCCATCTTTATCCATATTCGTTTAATTCGTGTGATTCGTGGTTGTATTATCTTCTCTTTGGTCTATTTCGTGGTTTATATAGTTTTCAGGATGGCGTTTAGAAAATTTGGCTGCGATTGTTTACTGTTATTCTTCTTCCTGCTGCGCGAAAACAGCATCCTCCCAGCTATCAATAAGAATATCTCTTGCTTTAGAACCTCGAAATGGGCCGACAATACCATCGTCCTCCATCATATCAATCAAACGCGCGGCGCGCGCGTATCCAAGCCGCAGCCTTCTTTGCAGCATTGAAACAGACGCCTGTTTAGTATTAATAACAAGCTTTGCTGCTTCTTCATATAAATCATCTTTTTTGCTTCTGCTTTTACTGCCGAATATTTTTTCCTGCTCTTTTATTATATCCTCTATATAAACAGCCGATCTCTGTTCTTTGGCAAATTTAACGACTTGCTCGATTTCTTTATCTCCCACAAGGCAGGCTTGCGCTCTTACCAGTTTAAAGTTTCCGGGTTTCAGGAATAGCATATCGCCGCGCCCTAAAAGTTTATCCGCCCCGTTCATATCCAAAACCGTGCGGGAATCTATCTTGCTTGCTACCCGAAATGAAATACGCGCGGGAAAGTTCGCCTTAATAAGGCCTGTTATAACATCTACAGAAGGCCTCTGCGTAGCCAGAATCATATGGATACCGATGCCCCGTGAAAGCTGAGCCAATCGGGTGATAGCCCCTTCAACCTCTTTGGGAGCCAAAAGCATCATATCAGCCAGTTCATCGATTATAATCACGATATAAGGCATTTTTTCAAGAGGTATCTTTTTATCACCATCGGTAATTTCCTTAAGCCCCTCATCTATTTTATTATTATAGCCTACTATATTACGTACCCCTACCTTTGCCAATAATTTATAGCGATCTTCCATTTCTGTAACCGCCCAATCAAGAGCGCTGGCAGCTTTTTTTACATCATTAACAACCGGACAAATCAAATGCGGCAATCCGTTATACATAGCCATTTCAACCATCTTCGGATCAATCAGGATCAGCTTTACTTCTTCCGGAGAGGCCTGGAATAAAATACTCATGATCAGACTATTAACACAGACTGTTTTTCCGGCACCGGTAGTTCCGGCGATCAGCATATGCGGCATTGCGGCAAGGTCAGTTACAAGAGGCGTCCCGCTGATGTTTTTTCCAAGCGCGAGAGTTAATTTTGATTCAGAATCCTGAAACTCACTTGTTTCTAAAAGCTCTTTTAGATAAACTAATGTCGCCTTTATGTTCGGAACATCAATACCAACAGTTCCTTTACCGGGGATAGGCGCAACGATATGAACACTCGGAGCTTTTAAATTTAACGCAATATCATCACTAAGGTTCATTATTTGATTTATTTTTACCCCGGGAGCCGGCTGCAATTCATAGCGGGTTATAACCGGCCCCTGTTCAACCTCAACAACTTTAACCTCGATATTAAAATCCCTGAGTGTTTCTTCAAGAACCTTGGAATTACCCTCCAGGTCGTCTTTGATCATTCTTTCTTCCACCGGCGGAGGCGTAGTAAGCAGCTCAAGAGGCGGCAGCTTATAATCTCCGACAAATTTCTGGGCCTGCACTTTGACAGGCTTTTTCTTTGCCTGCAGGAATTCAGGCTTCTTTATCACAATTCTGGTTTTACGCGATGACTGGACAAGTTCCTCTTCTTCCTCAAACTCATCGAGTTCCTTTGCTCTCTTATTTTTAGAAAGCAAATCCTGAGCATTATTTTTAGCCCCAAACTTCCTGGTTTTAGGCCTAAGCAGGGTCTGTTGCGTACAGCGCATCCGCAGGCTCTCTTTAACTGATGCGGTATTGAAAATCCCGGCTATAGTTTTTGAAAAACGCAGCAGAACCGGTAAAACGAGGAATTCTGTAGCTAAAAGAATTGACAGTATAAATATTGTACCCAGGATCACCATTGTGCCTACTTCACCGAAATACCTGCTAAGGGACAATGATGTGTAAAATCCAACTACTCCTCCTGTGGCCACTCTGCTTACATTATATGAAGAAGTTAAAGTGCTCATTATTGCCGAAAACGACCAGATCGCGAACAGAAAGCCGAAAAATTTAGTATAAAATTTATGAGTGCTCCGCCCCATTATTTTACCTACTGCCCATAAACAAAACAGCACCGGTATAAGATAGGCACTCCATCCGACGCAAATAAGCAGCGACCAGACCAGATAGGATCCTACATATCCGCTGAAATTTTTTATATACACATTAGGATTGGAGGTATTAAAAGGAATATCGGACGGATCATAAGACACAAAACTTATAAGCAGAAATGCGCAGATTCCAATAAGGATAATAAACCATATTATCCTTATTTGTTTTTCACTCATAGATCATACTCCCGTATGCCCGAAGCCGCCCGCATTGCGTATAGTCTTGTCCAGTTCACTAACAACTTGCAATTCTGCCTGGGTAACCTTGTTAATAACCATTTGAGCAATACGAACACCACGTTTTATCGCGTACGAATTGGAGCCGAAATTAATCATAATAATGTTAATCAACCCGCGGTAATCAGCGTCAATAGTTCCGGGACTGTTTACTATACCAATACCGTGTTTTATAGCCAGGCCGCTGCGAGGCCTTATCTGAGCCTCATACCCTTGGGGCAAGCTGATATAAATCCCGGCCGAGATAAGTTTAATCCGGCCGGGTTCAAGAGTAATTTCCCCATCAACATCAGCATATAAATCCATGCCTGCTGATCCGCTGCTCATATACTCAGGAAGCGGCAAATCTTCACAGTTTTCCTTTTTCTTGATACTTATAACTACTTTATCAATCACTTCCATCTCTTTGCTTTTCCTCTGGGTTGGCTTTTTTCATGCTCAGGTTGACCCTTTTCATATTGTCTATCTCAATAACTTTGACAGTTACCTCATCTCCGACTTTTACAACATCTTCGACATTTTTGACAAACTTATTAGACAACTCTGAAACATGGATAAGCCCTTCTTTATTAGGTAATATTTCACAGAAAGCTCCAAAGTTCATGAGCCTGGTTATCTTACCTTTATAGATCTTGCCTACTTCCGCTTCAGCGATCAAAGACATGATCATATCAATTGCCTTTTTTGAAGCAGCAGAATCCGATGAAGCAACAGCCACTGTTCCATCATCTTCAATATCTATCTTAACCCCTGTAGCACTTACTATCTGCTTAATTATCTTACCTCCAGGGCCAATGATATCTTTGATCTTTTCCTGTGGAACAGTTATAATTGTGATTCTCGGAGCAAATTCAGAAAGTTCAGCCCGAGGCTTATCAATAACCTCTATGATTTTTTCTAATATAAAAAGCCTGGCAACTTTTGCCTGAGCCAGTGCCTTGGAAAGGATCTCTATGTTTATTCCCTCTATCTTTGAGTCAAGCTGAATAGCGGTAACCCCTTTTTTAGAGCCGGTAACTTTAAAATCCATATCACCTAAATGATCTTCTAATCCCAGGATATCCGTGAGCACTGCCACGTTATCACCTTCTTTTATAAGGCCCATGGCAATTCCTGAGACCGGAGCAGCAATTGGAACACCCGCGTCCATTAAAGATAATGTTCCAGCGCAAACTGTCGCCATACTCGAAGATCCGTTAGACTCTAAAATTTCAGAAACAAGTCTTACTGTATAAGGGAATTCTTCTTTTGAAGGCATAACCGGAGATAATGCCCGCTCTGCCAGTGCTCCGTGTCCAATTTCTCTGCGGCCAGGCCCGCGAATCGGCCGCACCTCTCCCACACTAAATGAAGGAAAGTTATAGTGCAACATAAAAGTTTTGGTTGATTCTCCTTCCAAAGCATCAATCCTCTGCTCATCCGCACTTGTTCCCAGAGTTACCACAGCCAAACTTTGTGTCTGGCCGCGTGTAAACACTGCCGAACCATGTGTGCAAGGCAAAACAGCTACTTCAGAGCAAATCTTGCGTATATCCGTATAACTTCTGCCGTCAACGCGCACCTTACTTTCAAGGATCGTCTTACGCACGTGCTCTTTTTCAACTTTTACCAGCATGGATTTTACTTCAAATTCCGTGTAAGGAGAATCCTCTGTTATCAGATTTTCAATCAGTTCTTTTGAGATAACAGACAACTGCTCTTCTCTTTGTTCCTTACTGCTGATTTTATAAACTTCACTCAGCTTTTCTAAAGCAAAATCCTTAACCTTACTATATAATTCTTCAGGTATCTGCTTCAGGGTGACATCTGCTTTATCTTTACCACACTTTTTAGCAAATTCTTCCTGCACAGTAATAATAGATAATAATTTATCATAATTA
>JAKLQT010000283.1 GCA_022013205.1 Candidatus Omnitrophota bacterium
ATTTTAAAGGCGCCCCTGGCCTTCGATAAGCACCCTGGGCAACACGCTCAAGATACCTCTTCCGGAGATAATAATCCACAAGTGCGGCATTTATGCCTTTGCCCTTTAACCAAGCACGATCCACTACGATTCCATCTGGAACTTGTTCTATTCTTAATTTCTCCATTATCCTATCCTGGTTTATAAATCAATTAGAAAACATAGCCACACTATGTTTATAGCATAAAACATAAACTATTGCAAGGTTTAGCTTATCTTAATTTTCCATAGCCAGACTATGTTTATTCTTAATTTATTAAACCTCTCTAAAATTTTGTCTAAATTAAACTCTTCTACAAAACCCAAGAAGCCCAAGAAGGTTGAATTTTTAAACTATCCCTTCCTGCTAATGCTTGAGCGATACGCTCATAATTTGAACGGTAACTCACCAGGAACAGGGTATTTCTCCGGGTAATTATACAGGCCGCGCGCGAGGCGGCGAATAGTACCAGAATCCGCTAAACACTCTAAGGCTGTAGACACGGCCGTACGGCTTCCAGGATCAAAAAAATGATTTGGAGTAAAGACACCCCCTCTTCTTGCCATAGATTCTACTAATTACTTTATTATCAATGCATTGTGTCATATTATTCACCTCATCTCTGTCGCAAAAAGTATATAATTTTTGCGACAAAATGTCAGGCTATTTCTTCTTCATCCTTTGAATCTAATCGTCAAAACTCTATATACTTATACTTCTCTAATCTTCTAAATCCTTAAAAGCATCGGAAATTGTGGTTTCATTAATATTAAAACGCTTGCCTAGATCGGATTTAGATACCGAATGCAAATCTTTGCCTTCGGTTTTGAGCAAGGCCTCGATTAAAAGTAGGAATTTCAGGCGCAGGGTTAATTTGGCATCAGAGGATTGAATAATAGAACCAGAGGATATAGTAAAAGATTCACCTTGAATACCTACAAGAGTAATAGATGCGTCTTTAGCATGAAGGAATTTTACTTTTATAAGCTTATAACGATTCTGAAGCCTCTTTAAACTTCTAATTACCTGTCTCCTTAAGGCAGTATACTCCAAAGTATCCGGCAGGCCTAAACTTAAACCCATGTCTTCCAGGTTTATGTAAAATTTATCCTCCCCCATCAATTGGCTGTGCGCGACAAGCAAGAAATATAGATCAAAGGCGCGATTATCCTTACTTGTAACCATACGAGAGCAATATTTTTTATTTATCAAAAGCTCATTAGAGATAATTAGTTCCTTTGGTAACTCTTCCAAATAAGCCGGGGTATCGGTTATCTCGCTATTTGACTTTATAAAGCTCAACACATTTTCAAGTCTTTTAAGTTTATCCTGAGCATGGCGGGGTGAATCGATAAGGGTATTAGACTCGAAATTTCTCCGCAAGGCAGAATTGGACCAATTTGTGCTGCCTACAACTACATATCGACTGTCTACAATTATTAGCTTATCGTGAAGCCTACGGCTTTTTGGTATAAGGTAAATGGTGCATCCGGCATCTTTCAGCTCTTTAAAGACAGGGCTTTTGATAAAAGAATCTTCGTTTGTGCCATCATCGATAAAACGAGTATTAAGATACATTGTGACACTGACTCCCCTTCCTCTGGCTTCCAATAAGTCATTTAATAAAAGCCTTACCGGATTCTTATCGCCTGAGCCGGGGCTTATGCTATACATAGAAATGACTATCGACTCTTTCGCATTATCAAGGAGTTGGATTAGGGCTTGTTCATATTTTCGATCAGATAAGTCGGTAACTGTCTCAACGGTAGTATGATCCGCCAAACAAAGGCGAGAAATACTAAAAGATATTATAAAAAGAAACACTAAAACTATAGAAAGCCTGTTCTTTTTTCGAATCATCACATATCACTTAATATTTTAGCGATTTTAGAAGCTGTTTGTTTATTTTGCCAGTATTTAACATGCGCGCTGATGGGGAAAAATCCAGTTCTTACGCTTGTATCCTGGACATCTATCTTTGGAAAAAATGGCTTGCAGCGCCTGGCTACGCCGTCCTCATGATCATAAAGATTATACCAGGACTTAATATTTGCGGGCAATGTTAAATCAGACTCCACATGCCCCATTGCGGAAATAAATATTGGTATTGGAGAACCTAAGGTAATGAAAGACAATACATTTGTATCACCAGATAACGAATGTTTTCTAAATCCAAACAAATAATCAAAAGCAATTACACTGCCAAGTGAATGAGCAACAATGATTGTATCTTTTGTTTCCTTAGTAATAGCTTTAAAGCTTTTATCGATCTTCTCTAAAATGCCCATTGCACCTGATGCTTTATCGCCTTTATCCTTGATGTAGTACATTATCTGCAAAGCCAAAGGATCGATCTTTTTAGAAGCCCAATTCCAAAATCCTTTTTTCTTACCATAAAGCTCATATTCTAAATTCAGGTAGCGGTTAGTCAAATCCGTAGTAACATCAGCCCAGAGAATTTCCTTTTGCACAAACTGAGCTTTTTTCTGCTCAATCTCATCCTCAGTAATACCTTTTTTCTTTAAAATCTTTCCGTATTGGCAAAGGATATTCTGAAACAGCCAATTGCTATAGCCTGTAGTTTGATAGTTAATACCATGTATAAAGATTACATTAATCATCTCTTTTTCTTTTGCGTCCTTCGTCTCTCATCTTAATGAACAAAGTGAATGGCCGTCTCTCGATTTTCTTTGCCGTGGATAAAAATTATACTTGCCATATTGGCCATGTTGGATTGATTATTTTTTAATCAGCTTGGCGCATTTAGGACATTGCGCCTGATCATCAAAAAATAAACTACCCGATATTTCAGCTGAGCAATACGGACAGGCAATTACATCTGCACCCATCATGATATCATATTCTAAGAATTCATCAAACAAATCATCGTCCATTCAACACCGGCTTTCCAAATTTTAGTTTGCTTATTTGCATGGTTTATTGAAAAGCTTAATCATTAATTAATTATACCCGCCTAAGATATATTAGGCAACATGGAAATAAAAACCCCCAACTCCTAGATAGAAAATACTTTTCCTTTGCTTATCAAACAGATAGGGGGAATTGTATTTGTCCTGATTATTATTTCGCTAATTTAAAACAGCAGCTAAACAAAAAACTGAATTCCGGGTTTACTTGACATGACTGATAGAAAAGCATAATATATACTTTGAACTAAAAAAAGGAGGTATCTATGGATCTCAATAAATTTAACTCACCGGAAGAGCTGTTTAAAAAAATGGGTGATAATGCGAGTAAGGTGTATTTTAACAAAGGGATAATCCCGATTATCGGGATTATCCTGGCATTAATCATCCTATCAGCAGGCATATACTCAACCGGGCCGGATGAAGTAGGCGTTATTCAGCGGTTTGGCAAATATGTGCGGACAACCCAGCCGGGACTGCATCTTAAGCTGCCGGTAATTGAAACCCTAAACAATGTAAAGGTAAAGTATATTTTTAAAGAGGAGTTTGGTTTTCGGACTACTAAAGCGGGAATTAACACTCAGTACTCTACCAAAAATTATTTTGATGAGTCATTAATGCTTACCGGAGATCTTAATGTGCTGGAAGTTGAATGGATCACGCAGTTCAAGGTTAAAGACCCGGTAAAGCTGTTATTTAATATCCGTAATCCGCAGAGGACAATCCGCAATATTTCTGAAGCCGTGATGCGCCTGGTAGTCGGTGATCACACGGTTAATGAAGTGCTGACAACCCGAAGAGTAGAAATAAACATGGAAGTTCAGGAGCGCCTGCAGAAAATTCTTGATTCTTATGATGGTGGGATCCAGATCGTAACAGTTAAACTGCAGAATGTAAACCCGCCGAATCCGGTAAAACCCTCTTTTAACGAGGTAAATGAAGCCAAACAGGAAAAAGAAAAGGTTATTAACCAAGCTTGGGAAGCATATAATAAAATCATTCCCAAAGCCAGCGGCGAAGCAGCTAAAACAATCAGTGAAGCCGAAGGTTATGCTTTAAAAAGAATAAACAAAGCCAAAGGTGATGTCGCTAACTTTACCGCTGTCTGGGAAGCTTACAAAAATTCCAAAGAAGTTACCAGAAAAAGACTTTATCTGGAAGCAATGAATGAGATTATGTCCCAGGCCGGCAGTAAATATATTGTAGACCCCAGCCAAAAGAATATTCTGCCGTTTCTTAATTTAAGTGATCAAGGAGGTGTACAATGAAACAAGCCATAATTACTGTTATTGTTTTAGCTGCTATCATTATCCTCTTTGCGATAAGCGGCGTTTTTTATACAGTTAATGAAACCCAGCAGGTAGTGGTGACCCAGTTCGGACAGCCAATCGGGCAGCCGATAACTAAATCCGGGCTTAAGTTTAAGATCCCCTTTATCCAGCAAGTGAACTATTTTGAAAAAAGGATCTTAGAATGGGACGGCGAACCAAACCAGATCCCGACAAAAGACAAGAAATATATTCTGGTAGATACTACCGCGCGCTGGAAGATAAAAGACGCTTTAAGATTCCTCCAATCAGTGGGCAATGAAACCGGCGGACAGGCAAGGCTTGATGATATTCTTGATTCAGCCACCCGTGACGCGGTTACCAATCAGAATCTGGTGGAAGCTGTGCGCAATTCCAATCGGATCATTGAAGAAAAAACTACTCCGGAAGAAGATAGCATGGGTGGAGTTGAAGAACTGGAAAAAATAGAGCAAGGCCGGGAATTACTTACCCGGGCAATACTTGAAGAGGCATCTAAGATTGTCCCGCAATACGGCATTGAGCTGATTGACATCAGAATCAAACGAATAAACTATGTATCTGATGTTCAGGAAAAAGTATTTGAGCGGATGATTTCTGAAAGAAAACGCGCTGCCGAGCAATACCGTTCCGAAGGCCAGGGTAAAAAAGCGGAAATCGAAGGAAAAAGAGCCAAGGAACTGAATCAGATCGAATCTGACGCATACCGCGTAGCCGAAGAACTTAAAGGTAAAGCTGATGCTGAGGCAACCAATATATACGCGCAAGCCTATAATAAATCTCCGGAGTTTTACGCGTTCTTAAAAACCCTGGAAACATATAAAAACACAATTGATAAATCAACAACTTTGATTCTGACCACAGACAGTGAGTATTTACAGTATCTGCAGCAGGCAGAAAAAAATCTCCAGTAATATCTCCTTGCTTGAATTTAAACAGCAGGCAGATTTTTATTAGGCTTACACAAAAAGACACCCCTCATGTTTTTGAGGGGTGTCTTTGGTTATCAGGATTATTTAGCTCTTCAAAATAAGAAAAACAAAGGGCCACCCATTAACGGTTTAGTAACGATAGTTTGAAGCTTCTCAACAAGCGTATACCCCGGATGATAACAAAGCACACGGCAAGCCCTGTTATCTTTTACTTTCAATCCTTTTTTTGCGCAAAATTAAAAGCCCAAGAGCTAATGTCTACTGAAGACAGACGACTTGGATCGCGAAGTCAGGGATATACAAAATACGATTAAGACAGGGGGTTTTTGAGGCTTATGTAAGAAAAAGTATGTTGGAATAATCCGTTATGTATTCCCGGAATTCCTAAATTCATATATCCTTTATTTTCGTTGTCTAAGGGAAAAATAGGGAGTAAAGAGCTGATCAAACTTTTATACTTTTATGTATGCCCCTAATAGCCCCAAGCTTCGGAGGACACCATCCTTCTCTTCTGAAAAAATTTGTACCGGAGCGAAGGATGGGTTTGTTTATTTATTTGGCCTGCCATCCATAGCTCTTTTTTAACCGTCCTCCTACGCTCTCCAAGCTTCGGAGGACACCATCCTTCTCTTCTGAAAAAATTTGTATCGGAGCGAAGGATGGGTTTGTTTATTTATTTGGCCTGCCATCCATAGCTCTTTTTTAACCGTCCTCCTACGCTCTCCAAGCTTCGGAGGACACCA
>JAKLQT010000284.1 GCA_022013205.1 Candidatus Omnitrophota bacterium
TATAAAGTTATAAAGTTTGTAAAGTTCTTAAAGGGGAATTATTTTTCACTTAATACTCAATACTAAATACTAAATACCGGGTAGTGACATGAGCAGGATTATAACTTATAATTTTAGTGATGATTTTATTGAAAAAATCGCGGACTTTGTAAAGAATAATGCAAAGGGCAATGACTTAAGCTCTCTTGCTATTGTTTTCGGAGGAAAACGTCCTGCACTATTTCTTAAAAAGGCCCTGGCTAAAAAGTTCAGGCAGAGCTTTATACCGCCTGTATTTTTCTCAATCGATGAGTTTATACACTATCTTATAAACAAGGATGATAATATCCTCAGGATCCCGGAATTAGAAGCAGCGCATACTGTGTATAGTATCGCGAAGCGTAAAGTACCTGAAATCTTAAAATCCCGTGAGAAATTTTCTGAATTCCTGCCCTGGGCAAGAGAAATTCTGTCTTTTATCGATCAACTGGACTTGGAAAAGATATCATCAGAGCGCCTGCACAATATAGAGAAAAACGCGGAAATAGGTTATGAAGTTCCGCGATCCATCAATAAACTTCTTGAGCATATAGTGTTAATACGCGATCTTTACCATAAAAAGATGCAGCAGATCGGTAAATACTCAAGAGGCCTGCTTTATCTGAGGGCATCGGAAAAAGCAAAGGATTTAGAGCTTATTGAATTTGAACAGATATTGTTTTGTAACTTCTTTGACCTGCACACAACAGAAAAGGAAATCATTAAGAGATATTTTGATGCGGATCAGGCAATATTGTTTTTTCAAAAAGACCAGGGCCGATGGCCAAAGTTTGAAGAACTCTCAGCATTCTTCGGTGATAGTATCCAACCGGAAGAGGCCATGGAAAAAAAACCGGACATAAAATTGTATGCAGGTTTTGATACGCATTCTCAGGCCGGGATAGTAAGGGAAGTGCTTCGGGAAACTAAAAAAACACAGAAAAGTACAGTTATAGTACTGCCGCAGCCTGAGACGCTAATTCCTTTATTATCGGAAATTACATCGTGCGTAGAGGATTTTAATGTCTCTATGGGCTATCCTCTGAGGCGCAGTACCTTATACAGTTTATTTGATTCTATGTTTCGTGCGCAAAAGACAAGAAAGAAAAAAACTTATTACAACAGGGACTATCTGGCGGTCATTATGCATCCTTTGATAAAAAACCTAGGCGTTCTTGAAGAGCCGGCTATTACCCGTGTGCTGGTACATAAGATAGAAGAAATCGTCTCTGGAATGGAAGAATCAGATATAGGCGGCAGCCTATTTATTAGTTTATCATCTGTGCAGGAGCTTGATCTCCTGTTTGATCTGGCTCAAGAGCAGTTAAAAAACATGAATTTGAGCGTAACGAGAGATGACCTTAAAAAAGTGCTTTCTAAGCTTCATGAATATGCCTTTTTTGCATGGGAAAATATATCAACACTTGGGGATTTCGCGAAGCATATGGAGAGGGTTCTTGAGGAGCTGGTGGCAAAAAGCAATATAAGTAAATATCCGCTGAATACAAAGATCATTCAGAAAATATTTAATTTCTGTGATGAATTTAAAAACAAAAATCTTAAAAAAGAAAAATTTCTTCCCCTTGAAATATTTAAAATATTTGATGAGTTCTTGAAATCAGAAAAGGTCGCGTTCAAAGGGATGCCTTTAAAGGGGCTGCAGATCCTCGGGCTTTTTGAAACACGTGCCTTGAGCTTTGATAATGTTATTATCATGGACGTAAACGAGTCTGTCCTGCCGCGTTTAAGCGCTAATGAGCCGCTTGTGCCGCGTCCTGTTATGATCAGCCTGGGACTTGATCGCTTAGAAGAAGAGGAAGGGATACAGCGTTATCAGTTTATGCGGCTTATTAACTCCGCTAAAAATGTGCACCTGCTTTATAATGACAGCCCGGACATGCAGAAAAGCCGCTTTATTGAGGAACTTATATGGGAAGGGGAAAAATATTCAAAGCGCATGAACACAGAACATGTACCTCGCGTGGTGTTCAAATGCGAGGTTATGCGTAAAATTGGATCAATACAAAAAGACGATAAGATAAAAGAGCTTCTGAAAGATTTTAGATTTTCAGCATCAAGTGTAAATATTTACCTAAAATGCCCGGTACAGTTTTATTACCGCTATGTGCTGGGCCTGAGGGAAAAGGAATCCCTGCTTGATGAGCTTGAAAGCCGGGAAGTCGGTACTTTTGTGCATGAATTATTGGAAGATATGTTCAGTGAGTTCATAAATAAAATACCTGTTATTAATGCTGTGTTTAAAGAGAAGTTTTTTGCTGAGTTTGAAAGCCGCTTTGTAAAAATATTCTCAAGGCGTATGAAATCAGACGCGTTTATGCTGAAACAAATTTTAAAATACCGGTTGAAACGTTTTCTTGCTAATGAAGCGGAAAATCCTGACCGCAAAATAGAGGCCATAGAGGCTCTGGAGCATGATATTGAAAAAGAGATCAGGCTTAAAAACCGCACTGTAAATTTTCTTTGCCGTATAGACCGTATTGACCGCAAGGACCATGAAAACATTATTGTGCTTGATTATAAAACAGGCAGTAGTGATAATGTCCCCGCGGGTTTAAAGTCTTTGCAAAAAACGGCCGATAATCCTAGCCGCAATGCTGTTAAAAAAGCAGTGAAATCATTTCAGCTGCCGCTGTACTTATACTGCGTGCAGGAGCAATACCCTATGCAGATAATAACCGCGGCACTGTACAATCTACGCACGTTAAAACTTGATCAGTTCCCAAAAGCAAGAGACTATGCTCAGAAAGGCCAGATAATGCGCTTATGCCTTGAGATGCTCTCATATATAATAGACGAAATCCATGACCAGAATATACCGTTTGAGGCGGATGAGAACGAAGACTCATGCAGGTATTGCCCCTTTACCGGGGCCTGCAGGTGATATAATCCTGATTCCTGCGAATGAAACAGTGAGGAAGGTGAAAAATGAAAAAAACAGTTATTCTGATGATTTTAGTGTTAAGGCTGTTTTGCCTGCAGGCTTTTGCTGAGGAAGTGATTGTCAGCCCTGTAAATCATGCCAGCTTTGTAATGCGGATTGGAGATTTTACTTTTTTTGTTGATCCGGTCGAAGATACGCGATTGTACAGCGCTTACTCTGTGCCGGATTTTATCTTGATCACAGATATCCATAATGATCATTTAAATAAGCAGGTAGTAGACGCGCTCAAAAGCCCGGAAACGGTTGTTATCGGCCCTCAAGCGGTAATTGACATCCTTGGCTACGGAGAGGTGCTTAATAATAATGAATATAAAACATTTAGCGGGATTACTTTTTTTGCTATACCTATGTATAACTTAACAAAAAAGAGATTGTATTTTCATCCCAAGGGAAGAGGCAACGGATACCTTATTAAGACAGATGCGAACAGAATATATATTTCCGGGGATACCGAGGATATTCCTGAGATGAGATCTTTAAAAAGAATCGATTATGCCTTTATTTGCATGAACCTGCCCTATACCATGAGTGTTGAGCAGGCTGCCTCGGCTGTTCTTGAATTTAAACCCAGAGTAGTTTATCCTTACCATTACCGCGGTAAAGATATGGACAGTGACCTTTATGAATTTATGGCTTTGATGAAAAAAGCTGAGGATATAGAGGTGAGGGTGCTTAACTGGTATAGGTAGTGGCAAATAAAAAATAAATAAAACTCACACAAAGACACCAAGACACAAATAATCAGAGAAAATGAGATGGGTAAGATCAGTATTGACAAGGCAATAGTGCTGCATAAAAATCCTGGTCCCGGACTTCATGAAATCGTTTATGAAGCAGATAGGGAGAATTGTTTTTGCGGCTTAAAAGGTTGCTTTTGCCACGGATGAGCAAAAGCAATCTTTCCACTTTCCTGCCTTGACTACCTTCACTAAAACGGGTAAAATAAGAGTTTAATAATAAGGTAAACCCATGTATATAAGAAAAGACCTGAAAAAATATATAGATGATCTGGCTTCCAGGAACAGCGTTCCCGGCGGAGGCAGTGCGGCGGCTTTAGCCGGAGCGATTGGAACAGCTTTAAGCAGTATGGTGGCAAATTTTACGCTTGCCGGTATTCAATACAAAAGTGAACACCGGCGTATGAAACAGCTGTTAAAGAAAAATGAATCACTGCGCAAGAAAATTCAGATTTTAATAGATAAAGACGTAGTTGTCTTTCTTAAGCTGCAGGATGTTATGAAAATCCCCAAGGTTTGCAGCCAAAGAGCAACGCTTACGCAAAAGGGGCTCAAAGAGGCGGCAAATATTCCTTATGAAATATGTTGTCTTTGCCGGGAGGCGATGGGGCTCACTGAGCATATTGCAAGGATCGGCAATATCAATCTCATATCTGATAGCGGCGGCGCGGCCTATCTTCTTGACGCGGCGTTTAAATCCGCGGAACTTAATGTTAAAATCAACTTGAAATATATTAAGGACAAAAGGTTTATAAGCAAAAAGAAAAAAGCCCTGAAAATAATGTCCGCGTTTATGGCAAAAATAAAAAAGTGTCTTATTAATAAAATAGAGAGCCGGTTATAAAATGAACAGAGAAAAATTATTAGAAGGCAAAGCTATAGCCGGGAGAATTAACCGGATGGTAAAAGATGAAGTGCTTAAGCTGAAAAAAACATATTCTTTTGAGCCGGTACTTTGTGCTGTACAAATCGGCGATGATAAAGAATCGTCTCTATATCTCGATTTTCAGCAAAAGATGGCTCAAAAATTGGCCATTGGTTATCAGGTTAGAAAATTATCGGCTGATACCGGCATTGCCGGCATTATCGCGGTTATTGAAGAACTGAACCGCGACAGCAGTATAAACGGAATTATTCTGCAGCTGCCTCTGCCAAGGCATCTAAATGCCAATGATATCCGCTGCCGCATAGACCCTATTAAGGATGTTGAGGGAGTGCATCCGGAAAACCTGGGGAAAATCATATTAAATGAAAAAGGATTGGCTCCATGTACCGCGTGCGCGGTGATGGAATTACTCAACACTCTTAATATCGATTTATACGGAAAAGAAGCGGTTATTGTCGGATATAGTGAAATAGTGGGAAAGCCGCTTGCGGCGATGATGCTGAACGCGTTTTGCACAACCACTATCTGCCATATTGCCACGTCTGGGCGCGGATTGCTTGCGGCACACGTAAAAAGGGCAGAGATATTGGTCGTGGCAGTGGGAAAGCCGGGAGTTATCAAAGGTGAATGGATCAAAAAGGATGCAATAGTGGTTGATGTGGGCATTAACTATGTTGATGAAAAAATTATCGGAGATGTTGAGTTTGAGAAAGCTTATGAGCGTGCCGCGTATATAACACCTGTTCCAGGAGGGGTCGGGCCGATAACCGTGGCTTTGTTAATGAGAAATCTCCTTTATGCGGCAAAGCAGCAAAAGCAAGAGGATAAATTATGAAGCATATTGTTATCATAGGCAATTCAGCGGCGGGCTTAAGCGCTGCGGAGGCGATAAGAAAGAATGACAAAGGTGTTAAAATAAGCATGGTGAGTGAAGAGCAGTATCCGCCATACATGCGCTTGAAAATAGCTGAAATACTAATGAATAATGTAAATCCTGAAAAGCTGTTTTTGAAGCCATATGAGTTTTACAAGCAGGAAAATATAGATCTTTTGCCTGGGAAAAAAGTAGACAGGGTGATCCCTAAAAAGAATTCGATAATTTTGTTTGATAAAACTAAAATTGTTTATGATGCCTTAATTGTGGCCAGCGGCCGCAGCGCGAATATTTCCAAGGATGTAAAAGGCGCAAATAAACATGGAGTACTCGGGTTTCGTAGCATCAGTAATGCGCGGGATATAATGGAACTTATTCCGATAAGTAATACAGTTTGTATTTGGGGTGCGGGCATTGCCGGAATTAATGCCGCGTATGGTTTAAGTAAAAAACATCGGGAAATAAAAGTTATTACCTGCAAAGAGCGGATTTTAGAGGGAATTATAGGTGAAGAAAAGGCAAGATCTCTGGAG
The DNA here is from genome assembly GCA_022013205.1 of Candidatus Omnitrophota bacterium. Lineage (GTDB taxonomy): Bacteria > Omnitrophota > Gorgyraeia > B26-G9 > B26-G9 > JAGLQQ01. The sequence continues at coordinate 6,011 of JAKLQT010000284.1, forward strand.
AATTCACTTAGGGAAAAAGGAGTTGAAATAATATTTAATAAAAGCGTTGTGGAAATTTTCGGCAACGGAGACGTTAAGGCTATAAAACTTGATTCCGGGAAGGTTATTGGATGCGGAATACTTATCCTGGATAAAAACCTGACCCCCAATACTAAATTTTTAGAAAATACGGAAGTTGATATCAACCTGGGTGTGCGGGTCGATGAATTTCTGCGCAGCAGTGTCGAAAATATTTTTGCCGCGGGCGATGTCTTAAGCAAGAGGGATCATCAGGAAGAATATCTTGATTTGCTGAACTCCTGGGACAGTGCTGTAAATCAGGGTAAAATAGCAGGTGAAAACGCTCTTAAATTTACGCAGGCAAGAACGGATCAAATGATCCCTTACGCGGATATCGTCCAAAACAGACAGTTAAGAATATTAGGCCTTACCCTTGAAGCAGGTTCTGGGGCAAGCCTTGCTGATGAATCTGCCGATTTATCAGATTGTAATCAGGAAGATAGCTGATGTTTTCCTGCCCTCCAGTGTAATGAGTAAGGTAGTGTCAAAAATAAGATTGGTAAGATCATCATTGACAGGGCAATAGTGATGTACAAAAATCTTGGTTCCGGACTTTGAAACCGTTAATGAAGTTATATTGGCTCAGGAACTAAAAAAGCGTGTTTTATCAAGAATTATAAACGGAGATATTAAATAAAAAAGATAAGATA
>JAKLQT010000285.1 GCA_022013205.1 Candidatus Omnitrophota bacterium
AATTGCTATGTTTCTGCCGATATTCAAGATTACAGAGCTTATTGGCTAATTTCTTTAACTTTATATGCTATAAAGAGGTAATAGTTAATATTCTATTTGTAAAAGTATTGACAAAGTGGTTTGCAGAGGATATACTTGAACCAGAGGCAGAATATCTAAATAATTTAGATTATGCCCTTTTATCGAGAAAGGCAAACCCGTTGAAAAGCGGGGGCTCCCGCCTATGGCGGGATCCGGCGAAATTAAGAAAGACGCTGCCGGAGCAAAGCCACGGGTCTAAAGGGATTCCTGAAAAGATAGCCGGGTTACCGAAAAAAAGGAAATACCGATGATAGCCGAGCTACCGAAGTAAAAGGTAGTCCGGTTTTTTGTATTTAAATAGAAAGAAAAGGTTATTATGAAAAATAAAAAACAAGGATTTTATTCAATCAAAAGATTTAATTCAGGGTTAGCAAAAGGCAGCCTATCTCTAACGGGGTTTACCCTTGTGGAAATTTTAATTACTACAATGATAATGGCAATCGCCATTACCGCGACTTTGCAGAGTATGAATTATTTATTACAGAATAATGAAGCTGATAATATCTCCGTGATATGTATGAATACAATAGAGGGGATGATGGATGAGATTCGTAATGTTACTTATGAGGACATAGTGGCTAATTATAATGGAACACAGTTTACGTTGGCTGAGTTAACTGCCCGGGGGATTCAGCATAGCGGGATGGTTATGGCTAATGAGCTTGAGGCGGGATTTTTGACCCGGGCCAAGATTGTAGTTTGCTGGCAAAACAGAACTCGAATTATAGGAGAAGACGTGAATTTTAACGGGGTATTAGATGATGGGGAAGATGCCAACGGAAACGGGGAATTGGATTCCCCGATGATGATTGAGGCCGCGATTGCTTACTGATCGGATTTTAAGGAGAAATTGCCTTATGCTTAAAAGAAAAGGTGGATACACGCTGGTTGAACTTCTAGTTTCATTAGGGATATTTGGAGTTCTCATTGGTTCTTTGTTTACAATTCTTATTTCTCAGAATAACTTTTTCGGCCGTGCTTCCGGGGCAATGGAAGTTGGCGTAACCGCGCGTAAGGTGATGGTGCTTCTCGTAAAAGAGTTAAGAACAGCTAAACAAGAGGTAGTAACAGTATATGACCGGCCTCTTGATCAGGCAGGTGTTATAGAAGACCATATCAACGGCAGAAGCATTCTTTTTCAGGTACCGGTTGATTTTGATGGTGATGGGGATTTTTTTGATGAAAATGGCCTGATCGAATGGGGCTGTGAAGGCGGACATGAATGGGCGATCGAGTATTACTGGGACAATACGAATAACCGGGTAATGAGAAGGTTATGGGATACATCAAGTACAGCTGTTTCTGAGACTGTAATAGCGGAAAACATATCAAATTTTCTTATTGAAGGCTATATGTACAATGGAGCTGCTTATGAACGCAGTTCATCGTGCCAATTACTAAAAATTACCGTTACGGCGCAAAAGACAACGCTTCTTGGCAGGACATTACCAACGCCGTTAACATATACGTTAAATAATCAGGTTTCATGGCGTAATTGATTGTTCGCGGTTTATATTTTTAAGGAGGTGTATTTATGAAACTGTTTACCAGCCAAAAAGGGACGATTTTGGTCGCGGCTTATCTGGTCATGTTCGTTATTATAGTGATGACAGCCGCGTTTTTTTCTCTGGCGATTAATAATAATAAAGCTGTGGCTAAGGCCAATGACGGAGCAAAGGCGTTAAATTACGCTGAAAAAGGTATTGCCTACGCGTATCATGAATGGTATAAGGCAGGCTGGGAATGGTATACCCATCGCTGGAATCCTCCAGAAAACAATTTAATTAAAATAACGCCTGTTGAGCGGACGAAAACTAGAGATGATTGTTATTTTGACCCATCTACTGGTTTTTATGTGCACAATAGCGGAGAATTTATGGTAAAGGCTTATCCGGATTATACGCGCGGAGATGATACTGTTGTTTTAGCCATGGGTATTTGCGGCAGCGAAAAAAAAGTGATTATGAAGTATTTCTCCAGCCGGGGTATCTATGATTTTTTTATGTATACGCCCTATGATTTGGATTTATATAATGCCGTGGGCCATCATACAAAGCTCAATGGAGGAGCAATACACTCAAACGGTGATATTTATTTTGATAGTTACATGAGGCTTGAAAATATCTCTGAGTTAAGCGCAGGCGGAGATGGCAACATCTATTATTCCAGCGAGCAGTATCCCGCGCCTTATTACGCGGATAATTATGACGGAATTATGGACGGCAAGGCGCCGATTACGCGACTGGACAACCTTATTGATGTCTTTCGTGATGACAGCCTTGATCCCAGGCAGCCAGGGCCTTTTGGCGAATATGCCAGCGATAATAAATGGGATTGGAAAGATGAAGCAGATGAATTTGTTGAAAAAGAGTGGAAATACTGGCCGACAAAAGCCTTTTGCAATACGCATGACCATTTTTACGGTAGTTCATTATCAATATACGATATTGCTTCCGGTGATTGGGATAATGTCAGCGACTCATATAATGATAATAGTGAGTCCTTAAACGACTATAATGTGTGGATAAAGCCCTATAAAGTCGATGCAGATGGAGAGCCAATTGAAACAGTTTGGGAGCAGATTCCCGGGAAATTGAATCAAGAATGGACATGGGACAAATATTATGGCGATAGTTATGGAAGCGGAGATGCCGCGGAAGAACAGCCGATCACTTTTTTTACCTATAAGGACGACGGCAGTGAGGTTGATGTCGCGGATACTTATTGGGAGATCGATGCTTCTAATGAGGTGGTTATGCTTGATCCGCCTATAGGAGGGACTGCGGCTGAATGGGCGGCTTTCAATCTGGCCCATCCGCAGGCAAAGCAGTACTGGGATATGTTTAAAACCCCGGAATTCTGGGATTCTGTGCGCGGTGATAGTGATCAGTCTTTATACTTTAATGATGAAGTTGCTGACGGGACCTACGGTGATGAACGCTCAGGCGGCGGTACGATTCAGGTAGAACACACCAATTCCCTGCAACAGCCGGCGGCATGGAGCAATTTTTTAAAAAATACCGGGTTAGCGGGTATTGTCAGAGACGCGAATACCGGGGGGAAATACCTTGATCCTCCGGATTTTAGTGAAACTTATTCAAAGCTCGCGGAAAAAGACGGGATATTGATTGATTTGGACGCGGGATTTGACGGGGAATTTTCTGATTATGATGAATGGCAGGAAGTGCTTGAAAAAAGTATTGACACGGCCGCGGATGTGCTTAATAAAGGCGACCCTAACGGTGTCGCGAAAAAGGTAAATTTCATCAATACCTTTACGGGAAAGTGGAATGTAGTTTTGGAAATAGATTTGGAAAAGATGCAAAATCTCGGGGTTTATCCGAATAACGGAATTTTATACTCCAAAGTTCCGGTGCGTTTTACCAACGCTAAAAAGCTTGCGCGGGCTCAGCCGAAATTCGGCTTTACAGTTCTTGGCGAGGAAAATATATATTTAAAAGGCGACTATAATACCGAGGACTGGGTAACCAGCGCGGTTATTTCCAAAAAGCGGGTGTTTACCTTATCTGATGATTTTAACGACCCGCAGGTAAAACCGGCGCCTAATAATTATCCGAATTATCCTTATTTGTATGTTAAAGACGACGGATTTGGCAACTATGAGGAAATTCCCTATGCTAAGGGCGGAGGAGAATGGGTTGTAACCTGGTACCTTGATGACGACGGTGCTGTGGATAAAGAGGATTATTATCCGCATATTAGCGACACTAACGAAGCAAGTTTGCGTAGTATTATTTATACTAAGAATGACGAATATTGCGAGCTGTTTTATCAGGATGACCCATCAGGAGAGGTTGAGAAAACCTGGACATGGGCGCCTACAGGAGAAACCTTTACCGCTGGCATGATGCCGAATAAGGTGCGTCAGGATCAGACCTATAACTGTATGATTGCCAGTAACCGCTTTTTAGAAGACTATGATCATAACCGGGGCTCTATACTTGAAAACTGGAATTATGAGGATGAGGATGAGAATTATTTCTCGTATTATCGCATTTTAAACGGCGGTTATTTTGTGTTAGACGATGCAGGGTTCACAGCGCATGATGAATTTATCGATGATAGATACTCTGGATTGGAATATGATGGCCGCGGAAGAGAGGCTCCGGGCAGCCTTTATTGGAATTCTTATTATCTGTACGGCTACTGGCCGGACACAGATATTTCCTATGACGCGCGGTTTAAGACCGCGACCCGGTCTCCTTCTGATGTGTTTTTTGGCGGGGCAGAATCGCTGTGGCATGAGGAATCAGAAGCATTTTTCTATCAGACAAAGTTCTGATCAGGAACAAAGGGGGAAGGATGGATAAAAAAGTCAAGATTACTCTGGTTATTGTTTGCGCGCTGATGGTTATAATAATCGGACGGGGCCTTTACCAAACCTGTAATCCGAAAAAAGAAAATACTTGTCAGAAAGAGAAAAAACCGCAAAATGCTCAGCAAATTTTTACGCGCGATAAACAGGAGAATTTAGGCGTAAAGGCACAAATGAGCATAAAAACAAACAAATATTATTTTCCAAAGAAGAAAAGAAGACAGAAAGTAGATCCGGCTTTTAAGAAAAAAATCGCACGCCTGGCAGAGGAAGATAGCGCTGATAAAATTGCCCGCCGCTATTTAGAGGATGAAAAAGGTAATTTCGATGATAAGGGCAGAGCCAAAAATTCTAAACAGGGTAGGCGCCATGAAAAAGATCGGAAAATCGATTCCCGGCTCATAAGCGCGGACAGGCCGGAACACGCGCCTGATGACGATGATCGCTAACCAGAACATTTCATGAATAGAATTAAATATTCGCCCCTCTGTGCCTGTGTTTAGATTTAGCTTTATAAATCACGGGTAAATAATTGCTATGTTTCTGCCGATATTCAAGATTACAGAGCTTATTGGCTAATTTCTTTAACTTTATATATTATAAAGAGTTAATAGTTAATATTCTATTTCCAATATTCTATTTGTAAAATTATTGACAAAGTTGCTTTCTAAAGGTATACTCATAATAGAGGCAGTGAATCTAAATAAGTTAGATTATGCCCTTTTATCGATAAAGGCAAACCCGTTGAAAAGCGGGGGCTCCCGCCTATGGCGGGATCCGGCGAAATTAAGAAAGACGCTGCCGGAGCAAAGCCACGGGTCTAAAGGAATTCCT